>JACMJD010000272.1 GCA_014380825.1 Phycisphaerae bacterium
AGATTCATTCGAAGTTTCATCCCAGGAGATAGCCACAAACGCACGAAGGCACAAAGAAAGACTCTTCGTGTCTTCGTGGCTAATTCTTTAGCTGTTATGCAGCGGTAGGAAGCTCCGGCATCCGCTGACTTTGCAAGCACAGCGCGAGAAACAAATGCCTGAGCTGTTCGATATCCTGGGCTTCGAGGTATTCGCGGGTGAAGTCGACCGGGAAGCTGGCGCGGTAGGAGCGGAACTGGTCGATGACCAATTCCCGGCTCATCGAGGTGATCAGGTTCACGAGTTCTTCAACCTGTTGGGCCTGCAACATCGCATCACTCCTGTACAGTAAGACGTTGAAAACCGTCGAAGGTTTGCTACGTCTCGGGCCCCGGTGTCCTTACGGATCATGGCCGACCGTCAGAGGAACAGGTCGATCAGGGATCCTTTGTTGTGGACATCGGTGCGATGGATGTGAACCTTTACCATTGGTGCCGGTTGTAACGGCATTTTCCAGACGGGCGTCCGCCAGGGCGGCGGCAGCGGCGTGCGATCGACGGCGGCCAGCTCGGTCTTGCCAGATGTATCGGACGATGAGAAATCGATGTCGATGCGCTCGTGAAACACTGGCCGGGCTTCGAAGCGCGGCGCGGGATGGAGTGTCTTCCGCGGCTCGATGTGCGGGGTCGGTTCGAACCGATCGCGCGGCAGGGCGATGGCGTTGATGGGTCCGCGATCGCACAGCGGCAAGCCGCCGAACTTTCCGCCGGCGATGTCAGCGGTGCGAATCGCGTCGCGCAGGAGCTGGACCACCTGAAGGTCCAACGAAGCGACTGCGAGACTGGCCACCGAGGCGAAATCCACGCGATGCCCGAAGCAAGCGTGGTGCGCAACAATTGGCCGGCGTCAGCGCAAACGCCGAAACATGCGGCAGGCTGCGGATAAAACAGTCGCAAACGTTTTTGCCGGACGGTCTTCAACCTGTTCCGGTTGTGCCGGATGATGCGTGGCGGCAACATGCGAGGACGATCGGCGTTGCCCGAGAGACCCGATGCGAACTGACGAACTCGATTTCGATCTCCCGTCAGAACTGATTGCACAGGTGCCGGCGAGGGAGCGCGCGCAGTCGCGGCTGATGCGTTACCGGCGCGCGGATCGATCGATCGCGCATCGACGCTTCGAGGAACTGCCGGCGCTCCTGCGCGCTGGCGATCTGCTGGTCTTCAACGACGCCCGTGTCATCCCCGCGCGATTCACGCTGAAGAAACAGACCGGCGGACTGGTCGAAGGGCTGTTTCTTTCGCAGCGTGCGACAGGGCAGTGGAACGTGTTGCTGAAAAACCTCGGTCCGGTAACGAGCGATACCGAGCTGCGATTCGTCGATGCACCCAACGTTTCTGTGCGGGTCGTCGAGCGTGGTGGCGACGGGCAGCAACTTCTCGATGTCTCTTCAGATGAACCCGCAATTGAATTTCTCCACCGCATCGGCCGAATGCCGTTGCCGCCGTACATCAAGCGGGAGAAGCAGCACGACGATCGCGATGAATCGGATCGCGATCGGTATCAAACCGTGTTCGCGCGGGTGGAGGGATCAATCGCCGCACCGACCGCAGGTTTGCACTTCACGCCTGAACTCTTGGAAGCGATCGATCGCCTCGGCGTCCAGCGCACGACCGTTACACTCGACGTCGGCCTGGGCACGTTCAAACCGGTGACGGCGGAGCGGCTGGAAGATCATGCGATGCACGTCGAACATTACCGAATCTCGCGTGAAGCGGCCGAAGCGTTGAACCGCGCGAAATCGGAAAAGAGACGAGTCATCGCGGTGGGAACGACGTCCGCGCGCGTCCTGGAGAGTCAGCCCGACGTGCGAGCATTCGAGGAGCGATCAGCGGAGACTGGAATTCTGATCCATCCGCCGTATCAGTGGAAGCACGTGAACGCGCTCATCACGAATTTCCACCTGCCGCGCAGCACGCTCGTGGCGCTGCTTGCGGCGCTCATCGGGTTGGATGAGCAGCGACGCGCGTACGCGGAAGCGATTGAGCAACGGTATCGATTCTTCAGTTATGGAGATGCGATGTTGATCGAGTGAATGCTGCTCACTCTCCCGCAGTCGCGAGCCGATTCGAATACACGCGCGGATCGAAGTTGTACAACACGTTCGCGATCTGCGGCGGGGGCACGGGAAGATTCGGACTCGCGGGGACCTGCTCGTATGCCAGCACGCGTTCCAGCGCCGCGCACGCCGCGGGTGCGGAGACCGTGCCGCCGAAGTGGGCTTTGGTCTTGTCGGGCTCGTGGATGATCATCGCGATGACGACCTGCGGATTCTCCGCCGGCGCGCCGCCGATGAAACTGCTCGTGTAGGCTGAATCGCTGTAGCCCGCTTTGCCGTTGCTGACGTGGGCGGTGCCGGTTTTTCCGAAGATGTTCCAGGATTTTGATCGCGCTCTCTGCGCGGTGCCCCGAATGACGGTGTCGCACAGCACACGTTTCACCTGGGCGGCCGTGACCGGATCGATCGCTTGCGGGAGCAGTTGAAGATCAGTCTTGCTGATTCGCGCGACCACGTCGCCGTCTGCATCAAGCACGCCTTTCACGATACGCGGGGTGACCAGTCGTCCGCCATTCGCGTAGGCGCTGAACGCGCGCGCGAGTTGGATCGGCGTGACCATCAACTCGTAACCCTGGCTGACCGATTCCGTGCTGAACTTGTTCCACTTTTTGATCGGATTCACCAGGCCGGGATCTTCGCCCGGCAGTTCGATGCCGGTCGGTCGATTGAACCCAAAGCGCGTCAGCGCGTCGTGCAGTTTCTGGTTCCCCATTCGCGCGCCGAGCATCGACATGCCAATGTTGCTGGACTTGACCAGCACATCCCAGAACGCGAGTTTGTCATATCCGTGTACGTCAGTGATGCGCCGGCCATACGGGGTGATCCAGACCGGGCCGTGAATCGGGAAGACTTCGTTCACACGCGTGATGTTCCACTGAAGTGCGGGGCCGGCGATGAACGGTTTAATGGTTGAACCGGGCTCGTACGGATCGACCAGCGCGCGATTGCGGCGAATATCCGGTGTCGAATCTTCCAGGTTCTGCGGATTGAACGCCGGCCAGTTCGCGAGCGCCAGGACGTCGCCGGTTTTCGGGTCCATGATCACGACTTCGCCGCGTATGGCGCTGAACTCCTCGCAGGCTTTCGCCAGCTCCTGCTCGGCGATCATCTGGATGCT
>JACMJD010000273.1 GCA_014380825.1 Phycisphaerae bacterium
ATCGTCTCGACCGCGTCGGCGGCGGTTTCCTTTGGCGTGGCGAGCATGAACTGGATCGGGTGGAACAGCTTGAACTGCGCGCTGTCGAGCTGATCGCGCTTGGCGAGCAGCGCGACTTCACCGAGATCGCCGGTCATCAACTGGGCTCGCGCGACCGATTCGCGCGATCTTCCGAACGCTTCGGCGATCGCGTCGTGCAGCACGCCTTCGCGCACGCCGGTGCGGAGGTCGGAGAAGATGATCTTTGCGACGTACGCCGCCTCGCGCGGATGAACGCAGCGCGCGAACAGGTTGCGGACGATCTCCTTTTTCTGCGCGATGTTTCCGGTGGAGGCGAGGTCGTCGAAGGCGCGCGCGAGATCTTCGAGAGCGAGCGGATCCGGCCGCGCAGCGGCCGGCGTTTGGCGTGTCCAGATCGTCGCGAGCGCGTCTCCGATTTCACCGTGTCGCACCGCCAGTGCGTGAAACTCGCGCGGGTCGATCTTGATCAACCGCAGAACCGCATCGCTTACGATCGCGCCGCTCACGCCCAGCACGCGCTCGTCGGTGGCGGCGAAGGATCGCCCGCTCGAATATCGAACGGCGAGCACCAGATCCTCGTCATTCAGCAATCGAAAATAATCCGCGAGAATCTTCTGCTTCTGCAACTTCTTCGTCGTCGCCGCGGCGGCGTCGTTGGCGATCGTGAAATCTAAGAGTGTGGCGCGGATCGACATGAATTCACCACATTCTAGGCGAGAATCGATACAATCGGCGTCACAGGAAATGCCAAAACCGAACGACTATTCCCGCGGGCGATTCATCGCGATGCAGGCCTCCATGTGGGGCATCCTGCTATGCACCGTGGGCATCGCTGCGCTGGCGAGCAAGTACAAGCGGGGTAGCGCCGATGTGAAACTGGGTGAGCCGCGCGTGATCGATTCGATCAGTGTGCGGTTGCCAAAGGGTTGGACGACCAGCCGTGACGGCGCCGATGGATGGCGCGCCACTGAGCGCGCCTCGCCGGCGTTGCGCCGTGTCATCCTCGTCCGCGAGAAAGATCCGGAAGAAATGTCCCTGCTGGAACGCTTCATGGGCGGCCAGGCAAAGTCGCCGACCACGCGCGGCGGAAGTTCGCCCGGCATTCCGATGGGACCGGTCACCGGTATCGTTACCAGCACGCGCACCGAATCGCGCACGTACGAAGAGGTCGAAGACGTTTTCGTACAGGCGACCGCACGGCTGCCGAACGATCATCTCCTGACGATTACATTGGTCGCGATCGTCACTGAAGAACAGGATGAAATCGACGCGATCGAGCTGGTGAAGAAGATTGCCGCGAGCGTTCAGTATTTACCGGCAAAGGATCTGTCTGAAGATCGGAAGTGAATTCGTTCGATCAATGCAGCTTCTTCATCGCCTCGCGATAAATCCCGCGCAGGGGTTCAGCCGTTAGATTTAACCCGCCGTCCGCTTCGAGCGTGACGCGATAGAGCTTGTCCTTTTCGAACATTCCCCACACGCCCTGGCCCATGGCGACGCGGACACCGCGTTCTTTGCGGAAATCTTCGTCGGCGGCCAGGCGCCAGAAATCGTTCCACAGACTTTGCTCGAAAGCGGCCAACTTCGGGTCGGCATCGTTGTAGATATCCGGTACTTTGCCCGGCTCATCGATGTTGACCGCGCTGGCGGGCGATTGTTTGTCGCCGTAGATCTTCGTGAACAGCGCGATGCTGTGCCCGCGCAGCGCATCGCCTTCGGCCACGAAGTGCTGATCAAACTTGATCACCATCGCGTCGACGTGCGCCAGCTTGCCTTCGATCGTGAAGACCTTGGGCGGCAGACTCTCGCCGCCACGCGTGTATTCGACGAACAGCAGGGTGGTTTGCAGTGTGCCGCTACTATCGCTCTGTTCGGTGACGAGCAGCTCCGCCACGCGTTTTTCATCGCCGAGCCGCTGAACGACCTGCTCGAGCATCTGGGTTTTCTGTTCGAGCCGCGCGATCTCGCGGGAGGCCGCGGTGTGATCCTGATATTTCCAGAGCGCAACCGAACCGGTCAACACGAGGCAGGAAAGGGCGATGATTTTCCAGAGTGCGCGCAGCATGAGATAGGGGTGTTATCGGTCAGGAAGCAGCACGTGATTACGTAATTACGTGAGAATCTGTCGAGTCTCCTCGCGTAATCACGTAATCACGTAATCACGCGTTCTCACGGCTTCACTTCCACTTCCGTCGGCCGCGACAGGTCCGCGTTCTTCCACAGCTTTTCGATCTCGCTCCGGTCGGCGGGCAGGACCATGATCTTGGACTCGGGGTTCATGCTGCCCAGATATTTGCCGTCGGACGTGAAGTAATGCGTGGTGACCGAGCCTTCCAGGCCCAGTCGATCGCGCACCGGAATGGCCAGGCGTTTCTGGCCGCCGATGTCGACGGATTGCTCTTCTTCGACGTCAACGTATCGCGTCATCAACGCGCGGTTGTCGCTGTTGTAGACAGCGAACATAAACGTCTTGCCTCGATCGTCCTTGTTCGCGGCCACCAGTCGCGGCACGAGATGGGCCATCCCCTGCGTCAGATACCACGGCGAAAGTTGCTGACTGATCGGCGGCGCGACGACATTCTTGCCTTTGTAGACCACTTCGAGATTTGTCACTTCCACTTGTCGCACGGCGGGCTGGTTCGGATCGAAGTTCTGGTTCTCTTTTCCGAAGCGAGCGCCCTTGTCGAGCTCGCGCGTGTTGACGCGTTCTTTGATCAGCTTGGTCTGCGTGTTGGTCGATCCGATCTCGCTGAACCGGTCTTCCGGCTCGCCTGGTTTCTTCATCAAAGCGAAGTTGGTGAACTTTTCGAACTTGCGATCGAACGAGCTCCACATCCAGGTCTCGGTGTCGACCTGCGTTCCGGCATCGGGCAGCGTGCGCGTGCGCACGCCGATCAGCACGCCGTCATTTCCGCCGGCGTCCATCAACTGCTGGCCGCGGCGGGGCAGATCTTTGCCGGTCTCTTCGACCATGTAAGTGTAGCCGATATCCTTGCCGTTCTTGATCAATCGCAGCCATTGCTCCGGCACGAGCGACTGACGAATGCGCGCCTCGGTCAGATTCACGAACAGCGAGCGCGTGCGGAACAGCCGCCGATCCTGATCCTCGCGGATCGTCGTTTGATCCAGCAGCCGGATCGTTTCGGTCATCTGGTTAAACGTGTCGGCGATCTTCTGCACTTCCGGATTGTCGTCGGTGATCTTCTCGCCCCTCGGGATGCCGGCCGTCATGCTGAAGCTGTAGTAAACGCGGGTCGCGGTCGTGGTGGATTTGTCGGCGGGGCTCTGTCGAACCAGCGCGATCATCGTGATGTTGTCGTCCGCGCCGACCTTATACCGACCCGCGACCAGGCCCATGTCCATCACCCAGCCTTCGGGCGTGGGCACCTGAACCACTTCCTGCCGATCCACTTCAAATCCCGGCTGCTCACTCCGCAGGCGATCGACCGTCTCCTCGAACAGTCCGTTCTCGTCGTGTTCCTTCTGACCGCCCCGCGCGACTTTGTGCATCGTCATCTCGACCGGCGGATTGAAGTCCAGCCGATTGACCGTGAGCACGCGATGCATGTCTTCGTCGACATACTGCACGATCTCGTCGCCGCCACGATTACGGATCTGCTTCCAACCCGCAGGCGGAC
>JACMJD010000274.1 GCA_014380825.1 Phycisphaerae bacterium
AGCTCGGTGGTGGGATATTTCTTGCCGCAGTACTGGCAGCGGCTGGAATCGCGCGCGTAGATGTTGCGGCGGTTGAACTTCACGTCCTGCCGCGGGAGCTTGTCGTAGCCGAGCAATCGAATGATGCGCGGCACAGCGATCTGGAATCGCACGGTGTGGATCCAGTCGAACTCATCCGGCTCGAACTCGGCCTTCAATTGCGAGAGCTCCTGCCAGTCGGAGAAGTTCAGGTTCTGCCACTGCGACTTGCCGGTGGCGGCGTCATTCTCGATATGAATGACCTCGGCCAGCTCGCGACAAAGCAACGAGAACGCCCGGCGAACGTTGATGACGCGGATCGCCTGGTAGTATTTGTTGAGGACCAGAACGTTGTGAGACAAGGCGGACACAGCGGCAGCGCCATTGTGGGCGGGCGCGTTTGCGTGCCCGCCGAATGCGAGGGCCGGTGGTATGTTCGGTTCTGCGTGCATCGCGTTCTTGACCCGATCAGCCACTATCGATGGTACCGATTCTACTCATCTGTTATCGGCAAGGCCAGTGAAAGGCTGAGAGAGTTGTGCCTACAATGGATGTCAAGGCGGGTGGGATTTCAGGAATGTGCGTAACGAAAGCGGGGTTTCGCGCGTTGAAAGAAGTGAGTATGTCGATGACAACTCGTATTTTCGCCTTGCCGGTTTTCGCCGTGTTTATGCTGGTGATCGCGTCATCGAGCGCCGTGCGCGCCGGGCCTTCAGGCGCTGAACTGGTTCAGGTGAAACTGCTGGCCGACGTCGCAAGCGTCGAGCCCGGTAAGCCGTTCACCGTCGGCGTGAATTTCAAGATGGCGCCAGGCTGGCACATCTACTGGATCAACCCGGGAGATTCTGGCCAGGAGACGCGGGTGAACTTCACGCTGCCGCCGGGGTTCACGGCGAGCGAGTTGAAATTTGCAGTTCCTGAAAGAATCGCTCTGCCCGGCGACATCATTTCCTACGGATACGAAAACGAAGTGACGCTTACGGTCACGATCACGCCGCCTGCGGATCTGAAGCCGGGGCAATTGATCCCGATTTCGGCGAAGGCGGATTGGTTGGTTTGCGAAAAAATCTGCCTGCCCGGGGATGGTGAAGCGAAGTTGGATTTTCCCGTTTCGGAGAAAAGTGAACCGGCCAACGCGGAATTTTTTAAACAGCTTTGGTTTCCGATCAAGCCGGCCGCAAATGTTTCGGCCGCAAATGTTTCGGTGGAGGCGAAGCCGCTCGAGCTGACCAGCGGAAAAGGTGAAACCGAAATTCGTGTCTCGTCAGAAGTTAGCGGCGATTTTGAAGTGTTCCCGTATCCATTGGACAATGTGACGATTCTTATCGGCAAAGCGCGTCGTGATGGCAACGTTACGGTGATTCCGGTCAGCGCGACGGTCTTGCCAGGTCAAACCGTTTCCGCGAAAACGTTTGATGTTCTTGTCGTCTCTCGGACGGAGCCGAATCGTTTTGCCTATGATGTGCCTGTTACCATTGTGAAAAAGTAAGCGGATCCCACAACTCATTTCTCGAAGGAGAATCGTATGAAGAAGACTTTGCTCAGCACGTTGGCGCTCGTCGCGCTCGTCGCTTTCTCGTTTGCCGGCGACAAGGCGAAAGACAAATCAGCCGCCGGTCCGAAGCCGGGCGATATGGCGCCGGCGTTTTCGTTGACGGATCAGAATGGCCAGACCGTCACCAGCGACCAGCTCAAGGGCAAGATCGTCGTGCTGGAATGGTTCAACAACGAATGCCCGTACGTCGTGAAGTTCTACAAGGGCGGCCAGATGAATGATTGGGCCAGCAAGTATCATGGCAAGGACGTCGTGTGGCTCGCGATCAACAGCACCAGCGGCAAGACCGTCGCCGACAACAAGGCGATCTCCTCGGAATGGAAGATCCAGCGTCCGATCCTGAACGACGCGGCCGGTGAAGTCGGCAAGGCGTATGGCTCGAAGAACACGCCCACGATGTACATCATCGACAAGGACGGCAAGATCGCCTACCGCGGCGCGATCGATAACAATAGCGACGCGAGTCCGAGCAAGATCGACGGCGCGACGAACTACGTCGCCAAGGCGCTGGACGAAATGCTCGCCGGCAAGCCGGTCAGCGAACCGATGACCAAGGCGTATGGTTGCTCGGTGAAGTATGCGAACTAAGAACGTGATTGCGTGAATACGTGATTACGTGAGAATGCAAATGAAGCGAAGCGCGGCTCATCCGAGTCGCGCTTTTTTTTGTCCTCTTCGCGACCATTCGCATCCTTCGCTCCTTCGCGTCCCGCATTTTGTTCGATCGAAGATTGGCGCATGCACAGCGGCGCCGATGGAAAAGACTTTTGAGCGCGTGTAGCCGGCGAGCTTGCTCGCCGTTCGTCGCGGAGCCGGCGAGCACGCTCGCCGGCTACACGGGTGCGTCAGTTAATTTTGTTTTCCCATGATCAGCAGCGTGATCGTGAAGCACTGAACCCACACGGCGAACAGCAGCAGCGCCCCAAACGTCGTGGTCTCGTTGCGATTCAGGTAGGCGAGGAATACCAAGGCAATCGAAATCACCTGCGAGATGCCTGCAAGCAGTTTCGCGACCGAGAAATCCGTGTGCGGCTGTTCCTTGCTCCGTCGCAGCTCATACAAGATCTGCTCGGCCAGCGTTTCGAGCCTGGACGACGACGATTTCGTCGTCGAAGACGCATCCGGATCTGACTTTTCCTTTTCGCGCAATGTCGCGGCGGGCTTCTGCGCGAACGGCGTGTGCTCGTCGTCATCGCCTTCGATCACGTCGATGGCCTGCGCCAGCGAGTTGACCGTGTGATCCGGCTTGACGCGCACGGTCGCATCCGCGGCCGGCGAGCGCGACAGGTTCGGATCGCAAAACAGGATCGTGTGACAACCCGCGGCCACGCCCGCTTCGATGTCCCGCGGGGCGTCGCCGATCACCCAACTGTTTGGCAGATCGATCCCCAGCGCATCGGCGGCGGAGTGGATCATCCCGGCGCCGGGTTTTCGGCGATCGCTGTCCTGCCGGTAACTTTCAACTGTCGCATCGGGATGAAACGGGCAATACTCGTGGCGATCGATAATCGCCTGCGCGTTCTGTGAAACGAGCAACTGATCGAGCCGTTCATTGACCGCCTGCACATCGTCTTCGCCGAACATCCCGCGCGCCACGCCCGATTGATTGCTGAACACGACGATCGCAAAGCCGAGCGTCCGCGCGCGAGCGATCGCGTCGGCCGCGCCGTCGATGAGTTTCACTTGCTCGGGATCGCCGAGGTAATCGTCGCAGGCGATCAACGTGTTGTCGCGATCAAAGAAAATGGCGGGACGTGGCATTGGGCGGGATTATCACGAAAGCAATGATGAACGCCAAGACGCCAAGAGCGCCAAGGAAAATGCGGAGGACAGATTTGGCCACAGAGGCACAGAGAGCACAGAGAAGAAACAGAGATTGATTTTAGTTTTTCTGTGTCCTCTGTGCCTATGTGGCTAATCGTATTTCTCTCTTTCCGACCTTGGCGTTCCTGGCGGCTTGGCGTTCATCCCATCTGTTGCGCGCGCCGCAGCGACTCATACAGCGCGATACCCGCGGCCGTTGCGAGGTTCAGGCAACGTTCATTTTCGACTTGCGGAATGCGCACCACGCGATCCGGATGCGATCGCAGGATCGATTCGGGCACGCCGCTGGTTTCGCTGCCGAAGGTCAGGCAATCGCCGTTGTGGAAATCCACGGACCACAGATCGACTTCGCCTGTGCTGTCGAAAAACCAGCATGGCGTGTTGCCGATCGATCGAAGAAACGCGTCCGTGTCGTCGTGCACCGTGAGCTTCAGTCGCGGCCAATAGTCCATCGCACTGCGCTTTAGCTGACGATCAGAAAGCACGAAGCCCATCGGTCTGACAAGATGAAGCGGCGTGCCGGTCGCGACGCACAGTCGCGCGATGTTCCCGGTATTCGGCGCGATCTGCGGCTGCATGATCGCGAGCTTCAGATCGTGCGGTGCGAGGTTCACTCCGTCACCAGATCGCTGAAATGATCCACCTGAATAATCTGATCCGTCTCCGCGCAAAACGCGCTCAGCCGCCCGTTGCGATTCAGCGCTACGCCCGTGTCGAGCAGCACCGCCTTGGGCGTGACGATCGGAACATTCTCTTCCGCGACCTCGTAGTTCAGCACCGGGGTGTGTCCGAAAAATCCGCGGCGCGTCCAGATTTTTTGTCGTCGCAGCTCGGCATCGGAATATCTCTCCCAGAGCACGCGGTGCTTCATCTTCGCGCCCAGCATGATGGGGGTGATGAGATCCGGATTCATGTCGCTCTCGTCTGAATCCCACCGCGCATGAATGACAAAGATGTCCGGCTCTTCGAGCACCAGCGGCAGATTGCGGAAGAACGTGCGATGCTCCTGCGGGATCGTCTCGACCAGATCGACCAGCCGCGCAGGCGTCGGCTTGCTCGCAGTGTGTTCGATCAGCGCCTCGTCGATGCCGTAACTGTGCAGCGTGCGATCGAGCCCGTGGGCCATGAACCACGCGAACACCGGGACGGGATCGGCGCCGCTGGCGAAGCTGGCGTTGTTCAGGATCAGATCGAGAATGTCGTCGTGATTCCCGCGGCAGAACCGCGCCGTTCCCGCCGGCAGCGACAATAGGAAATCTACGACGCCGCGCGACTCCGGCCCGCGGTTGACGTAATCGCCGGCGAAGAAAAATCGCGGCTCCGAATCGCGCTTGCGGACTTCGTCCAGCAAAACCCGCAACGGCCGCAGCATCCCGTGAATGTCGCCGATGATCCAGCGCATGAGTGGCGGCATGTTAGTCGTGGGTCGCATTGTTGCGAAGTGATGATGACAAGGTGACAAGGTTAAAGGGGTAACAACGTGGAAGCGCCCGCGCCAGCCGTCATCCTGAGCGCAGCGAAGGATCTCGATTCGCGAGCAGCGCAGTTTGCCATCCCGAGATGCTTCGGAGTACCTCAGCATGACATCGCTTCGGCGACGCGCGGTTTTTTTGAGGACACTCTGAGGATGACAAGCTGTTGTTCACCTTGTCACCCCTTCACCTTGTCACCTTGTCGCCCGAAGGGAAACGCTTCGCATTTCTTGACACCCCAAACAGCCCCCGATACAAACCATCGGCCCTGCGCCGGGAAGGACTTGCGCGCGATCGGCAGTTCGTTCGTGCGATTTTTCACGTGCGGCGGGGCAAGCGGAACATGGCACCTTCGATGATGATCCTCGCTGATGTTTCTGCCGACGCGCACAAGCCGCTGGTTCAAGGGCTGATCTTTGACGCGCTGGGCATCGAACCCAACACATTCGCGATGGTCGCCTACAGCTTCGCGCTGTGCGCGATGGTGTTCGTGCCGGCGGTCATGGTGTTCGCGATGTTTGCGATCTGGTGGGAGCGAAAAGTCGCCGGCCACATGCAGTCGCGCATCGGGCCGAACCGGGTGGGGCCGTTTGGGTTGCTGCAATCGCTGGCGGATGGAATCAAGCTGCTGACGAAGGAAGATCTGCTGCCGGGCAGCGCAGACAAACTGTTGTTCCGCATCGCTCCGTACCTCGCATTCGCCCCGGCGTTCGCGGCGTTTTTGGCGCTGCCGTTCGGGCCCGACATGACGTTCGAGCCGCGGCTGGCGGTCGGTTTGTTCTGGATCCTGGCGATGCTCGCCGTCGAAGTGATGGGCGTGATTCTGGCCGGCTGGGCGAGCAATAATAAATGGGCGGTCTATGGCGCGATGCGCGAGGCGTGCCAGATGGTGAGCTACGAGATCCCGCTGGGCATCTCGATCATCGTCGGTGTGATGGCGGCCGGCACGCTGAATCTCGTGCAGCTCGGATATCAGCAGGCGGGCGGAATTCACACCTGGCTGATCTACCGAAATCCGTTCACGTTCCTGGCGTTTTTCGTCTTTTTCATCGCCAGCCTCGCATCGAACAAACGCGCGCCGTTCGATCTGCCCGAGAGCGAATCCGAACTGGTCGCCGGCTTCCATGTTGAATATTCGGGATTGCGATTCAGCTTTTTCTTCTTCGCGGAATACGCCGCCATGTTCGTCGTCGGCGGGATTCAGGCCGCGCTGTTCCTGGGCGGATGGAACGATCCGTTCGGATTCATCGGCTGGGCGCATCATCATTACTCACAGCCCGACACCTACAGCGCTGGCGCGCTGCTCTTCGTCAACCTGCTGGGCGTGAGCATGTTTGTACTGAAGGCGCTGACGATCGTGTTCGTGCAGATGTGGCTGCGCTGGACGCTGCCTCGCCCGCGAATCGATCAGGTGCTGTATGCCTGCGTGAAAGTGCTGCTGCCGATGGCGTGCGTGCTGCTCTTGGGCGGGGCGCTCTGGCAATTGCTGGTGCCGGAACTGGCGATCTATCCCGACCAGATCACGTCGGACTTCCGCGCGTACAACCCGTGGAATTACATGAACCCGTGGAACTTCGCCGAATGGATTCGTCGCGGCGCAACCGCGACGCTGATCACGCAGATCATCCTGACTTTGATCGGCGTGGGCGGATCAGTTGGCGTCGTGATGTGGGTGATCTACTCGTTCGCGTTGGAACCGGGTCGAAAGTTGAAGCAACGGTTGACGGATCCGATCGCGATCGACAAGGTGCCGGAGAACTTGGTGAAAGCGTAGTCAAGAAACCGCGGGCGAGACGCCCATGCCACGATATGCCCATCGAAATGGATGCAGCTTCGCAGACAGCCACGGTGTCGGCGCTTTTATTTTGGGCGTTCGCTGTGATGAGCGCGCTGAGCGCGATCGGCGTGGTCATCTCGAAAAACATCGTGCGCACCGCGGTGTGCCTGCTGTTCACGCTGCTCGGTGTAGGCGGATTGTACTTCCTGCTGAACGCGGAATTCCTCGCGGCCGTGCAGCTTGTGGTTTACGCGGGCGGCACGCTCATCCTGATCGTCTTCGGCGTGATGTTGACCAGCAAGAGCCCGTTCAGCCGGTTCGAGCCGAAGGTGGCGGAAGTGGTCATCGCGCTGTCGATTAACCTGATCCTGTTGTTCGCGCTGGTGCTGGGCATCAAGCGAGCGACGTTCAAGATCGCACCGGTCGACGGCACGTATTACCCGATCGAAAAACTCGGCCAGGCGCTGCTGGGCGATTATCTGATCCCGTTCGAGCTGGCCAGCGTGCTGCTGCTGGCGGTGATGATCGGTGCGGCGTATCTGGCGAAAGGTCGAAGACGCGAAAGCACTGATCCAACGCCGGCGCACGCGCCGAATTTGAGTCGACGAGCGAAAGAGTGGAGCTAGTCAACGTGGCGTGGGCGTCTCGCCCGCGCTCTGGTGGCTTGAGCCGCGAATGCACGGGCGAGACGCCCATGCCACAGAAAACGAAATGGCCATCGGTCTCCAACATTTTCTGATGCTCGCCGCGCTGCTGTTCACATGCGGCGTGGCGACGATCATGCTCAAGCGAAACGCCATCGGCATTTTGATGGGCGTCGAGCTGATCCTGAACGCGGCGAACGTGAACCTCGTCGCGTTCAACCGCTTTTCGCACGGCGGCACCGCAGCATCACCGTTACTTGACGGCCAGATTTTCGCGATCTTCGTGATCGTTCTCGCCGCAGCCGAAGCGGCCGTGGCGCTCGCGATCTTTCTGAACTTTTACAACAACTTCAACACGATTGATGTTGAGCGAGCACAGAACTTGAAAGGCTGAGGGGGTATTGGTTCTTGGTGATTGGTTATTGGTGCGTGCCTGAGCCGGCGACGCGTCATCCGAAGAGTGAGCACCAATAACGAATTACCAAGAACGAATAACGATCTACACCATGCCGCTGCCTGCCTTACTCCTACTCATCGCCGTTCTCCTCCCACTCGCATCGTTCACGGTGCTGGTGTTCATCGGCAAGCGGATGGGCAATCCGCTGGCCGGGTGGTTTGGGACGGTGGCGATCGGGGCGAGCTTTGTCTGCTCGATCGCGGCGATGGTGTCGTGGCTCGGGCAGCCGGATGGTTCGCCTTGGGGTTACGGCGGTCGCCCGATCAATCTGCTTTATCCGTGGGTGCCGACGGGTGAAGGCGTCGGTCAACATTCGCCGGGGTTTCTGGATCTGGGGATTTATGTCGACAGCGTGACGATCCTGATGTTCGCGATGATCACCGGCGTCGCGGCGCTCGTGCACCTGTTTTCGATCGGCTACATGCAGGAAGACAAGCGCTTCCCGCGATTCTTCACTTACCTGGGGCTGTTCTGTTTTTCGATGCTCGGCCTGGTGCTGGGCGGAACGATTCTCCACCTGTTTATCTTCTGGGAACTGGTGGGCCTGTGTAGTTATCTGCTGATCGGATTCTGGTACGAGAAGAAGAGCGCCAGCAACGCCGCGATCAAAGCGTTCGTGGTGAATCGCATCGGTGACTTCGGGTTTCTCATCGGCTTCGGCATTCTCTTCTATCACCTGGGCAACGTTTCGCTGGTTGAACTCTGGACACTGCTCGGCAAAGCCGGCAGCGGGCAGGCGATCACGCTGGCGAATGGTCTCGTCTTCTCGCCGACGCTGCTGACGATCATGGGCATCGGCCTGTTCTTCGGCGCGGTGGGCAAGAGCGCACAATTCCCGCTGCACGTCTGGCTGCCCGATGCGATGGAAGGCCCGACGCCGGTCAGCGCCCTGATCCACGCCGCGACCATGGTGGCCGCGGGTGTTTATCTGGTCGCGCGAATCTTTCCGCTGCTTTCACCGGACGCAAAACTGTTCATCGCGATCATCGGCTGCACGACGCTGACGATGGCCGCGCTGATCGCGATGGCGCAAACGGACATCAAGAAAGTGCTCGCGTATTCCACGCTCAGCCAGTTGGGTTACATGATCCTGGCGATGGGCGTGGGCTCGTGGGTGGGCGGACTGTTCCACCTCATCACGCACGCGTTTTTCAAAGCACTTTTGTTCCTCGGATCGGGCTCGGTCATTCACGCCGCGCATCACGAGCAGGAGCTCCCGCAGTACGGCGGGCTCTGGAAAAAACTTCCCGTCACCGGAACCACGTTCCTGATCGCGTGCTTCGCCATCTCCGGCTTCGGAGTATTCGGTTGGGGCTTCAGCGGGTTCTACAGCAAAGATCTCATCCTTCAGCACGCGGCCGCATTCGGGATTCTGTCCGGTCATGGACACGACGCCAAATCCGGCTTCAACATGTACTGGCTGCTGTTCATCCTGCCGGCCATCATTGCGTACATCACCCCGTTCTACATGATGCGCTGCTGGACGCTGACGTTCTGGGGCAAGCCGCGAAATCAGCACGTGTACGATCACGCGCACGAGACGACGATCCTGTGGATCCCGCTGGTTGTGCTCGCGATCGCCAGCATCATCGGCGGACGCTACATGAACGTCCGGGAGTTCATCGACGCGGGCCGCGTTGAGGTGAAGAATCTCGTCAGCTTCGATGCGTACGCAGCGGCGTGGCCGTCGAAGACGGACATCCGGCCGGGTGAGCTTTCACCATCGAAGCGCATAACCGAAGGCGGTGCTGGATCGGGAGTTGGCGCGGAGATCACCGAGCCGAAGAGTTCCGATGTCGCGGCGGAGCTGCATGGGAGCGAATCGACTGAAAAAATACTCGAGCACGCCGAACACACGATGCACCTCGCACTTGCCAACGGCTGGGCATGGCTCATCGGGATGGGCGCCGGCTTCCTTGTCTACATGAATGGCTACGTCGTCGCGAATCGCGTGATGGGCATCCCCGGAATGCGCGCGATCAACACCTGGCTGCTGCGCCGCATGTACTTCGACGAGCTGTACAACTTCGTCTTCGTCAGCATCCTCATGGGCTTCAGCGCACTCTGTGCCTGGTTCGATCGCTGGATTATCGACGGCATCGTCAACGGGATAGCGTGGCTGACGAAACAGTTTTCCTTTTTCATCGGAGCGACGGACAAGTACGTCGTCGACGGCGCCGTCAACGGCGCCGCCTCGCTCGCACAGGAACTGGGCAGTGTGGTTCGCGCGCCGCAGACGGGACGAATTCGAATGTACGTGACGGTCCTGATGATCACCGTTACGCTTGGCTTGGCGGGGACCATCATCGTGGTGCTGTCGAGGTAGCTTCGTATCACGGGCGTCTCGCCCGTGTTGAGTGCTTGGCACGGGCGAGACGCCCGTGATACAGGACGACAAATGGACTTTCTGAATAACTGGCTGCTGACAATCCTGATCTTCCTGCCCACCGCCGGCGCGCTCGTGGTGATGTTCGCCAAGACGCGCGACGCCGTGCGCTGGACGGCGCTGCTGGTCACGCTCGCAACGTTCCTGCTCTCGCTCCTGCTGTTCGCCACATTCGAATGGACCGGCCCCAACGGTGGCGCGGTGCAAATGGTCAACAACGCCGGCAAAGGCGCTGCCTGGATTCCGGCGTTCAACATTCAATACAAGGTTGGCATCGACGGACTGAATTTTCCCCTCGTCATTCTCACCACGTTCATCTGCTTCCTCTCGCTGATCGCGAGCTGGAACATCGAAAAGATGACCAAAGGCTACATGATTCTGTTTCTCCTTCTGGAGACCGGAATCCTGGGCGTGTTCCTCTCGCTCGACTTCTTCCTGTTCTATGTCTTCTTCGAAGTCAGCCTGCTGCCAATGTACTTCCTGATCGGCATCTGGGGCGGCCCGCGAAAAGAATACGCGGCCATCAAGTTCTTCCTGTACACGCTGGTCGGTTCGATCGGCCTGCTGATCATGCTGATCGGCACGTATCTCTACACGCGCAACCTCGGCGTGGCCGGTATCGACGCTCGCGGAACGTTTGATCTCACGTTGCTCGCCCGCGCCGACGTTCGCGCCGCTATGGGCGTGGCAGGTCTCACGCTCGGCATCGCGAAAACATTCTTCGTGCTGGCGATGATCGGCTTCCTGATCAAAGTGCCGGCCGTGCCGTTCCACACGTGGTTGCCGGATGCGCACGTCGAAGCGCCGACACCGATCAGCATGATCCTGGCCGCGATCCTTCTGAAGATGGGCGGATACGGGATCTTCCGAATCGCGTATCCGCTGTTCCCTGATGCCGCGAAAGAACTCTGGCTGTTGTTCGCACTGGTTGGCGTGGTCAGCATCATCTACGGCGCGCTGTGCGCGATGAGCCAGACAGATTTCAAAAAGCTCGTCGCGTATTCCAGCGTGTCGCACATGGGTTTCGTCGTGCTGGGCGCCGCCATGATGACCGACGCGGCCGTCAATGGCGCGCTATTCATGATGATCGCCCACGGCATCACCAGCGCGATGCTGTTCTTCCTGGTGGGTGTCGTCTACGAACGCGCGCACCATCGCGATCTGAACCGCATGGGCGGCCTCGCGACGACGATGCCGGTTTACACGGGATTCAGCACGGTCGGCTTCTTCGCCAACCTCGGTTTGCCCGGCTTGTGCGGGTTCGTCGGCGAAGTGCTCGTACTGATCGGATCATTCGCGGCCGCCAAGCCGGATTCGATCCTGATGAAATACACGAACGGCGCCGCGTACTATCCGATCATGACGCTCGCCATTATCGCATGTTTCGGCGTGATCCTGACCGCCGGCTACATGCTCTGGACCATGCAGCGCGTGTTCTTCGGCCCGGAAAAACCGGACTTCAAGTCGTTCCCGGAAGTGGATGGCCGCGAAGTGCTCGTGCTCACGCCGCTGACGATCATGGCGATTTTACTGGGTATTTTGCCGACGCTGACGTTCTTTGTCTTTACCGATCAGACCGTGAAGGCGCTATTCAAGATCTTTGGCGCGAACTGAAACTGACTTGAGTCACATGAACTTTCTCCTCGCAGCGATCGACAAACCGTTCATCCCCGGCTGGGCCGCGCCTGGTACGGGCATGCGTCCGTTCGCGGCGGAGCTGGTGCTGATCGGCACGATCATCGCCGTGCTGCTGGCGCCGTTCTTTTCGAAGAAGTCGAACATCCTCTGCGCCGCGATCTCGATCGTCGGTTTGCTGATCGCTCTGGCGTTTGAGATCTTCGTCGGCACCGGCGGACAACCCGGCGAATACTTCCGCGGACTGCTCGTCGCTGATTCATTCTCGCAACTTTGGAAAATCCTGCTGTTTATCTTCACCATCGGCGTGATCGTGATGTGGTTCTGCACCACCGCCAGCTCGATGCACGAAGGCGACGGCCCCGAATTCTTCACGCTGCTGCTCGCCGCCACGCTTGGCATGGCGATCATGTCCAGCACCGCGAACCTGCTGATGCTGTTCATGGCCGTCGAGATGGCTTCGCTGCCGAGCTATGTGCTGGCCGGCTTCCGCAAGACGAATCGAATTGGCGCGGAAGCGTCGCTGAAATACGTTCTCTTCGGCGCTGCCACCAGCGCAATCATGGTCTACGGCCTGTCGATTCTATACGGCCTGTATGGCACGCTTCAGGTCGATGAGCTTGGCCGGTTGATGGCCACGTCCACACTCGGCGTCGGCGGATCGGCGCTGCTCGCCGTCGCTCTGGCCGGCTTGATCGTCGGCATCGGCTTCAAGGTGTCGGCCGTGCCGTTTCACTTCTGGTGCCCGGATGTGTTCGAAGGCGCGAGCATCGACGTCAGTGCGTTCCTTTCGGTCGCATCGAAAGGCGCGGCGCTGGCGCTGCTCCTTCGCGTGCTGATGACCTTCGCCGCCGGCGCGGGTTATCACGATGCGCCGGGCATCTCGATGAACGCGCTCGCGATCGTTATCGGCGTGATCGGCGCGATCACCGCCACCGTCGGCAACACGTCCGCGTTCGTTCAAACCAATATCAAGCGCCTGCTCGCGTACAGCTCGATCGCCCACGCCGGCTACATGCTGTGCGCGTTGTCGCTGCTCGTTCGTGGCGCCAAAGCGCAGGCGGATTTCGATCCCACCGGTGAGGCCGCCCGCGCGATTCTGATTTACCTCGCGATCTATATGTTCATGAACCTCGGCGCGTTCACCGTCGCGGGTTTGATCTGGCGAGAAACCGGTAGCGAGAAAATCGAAGACTACGCCGGCATGGGCCGTCGCTCGCCGATCCTGGCGCTGTGCATGACGATCTTCATGTTCAGCCTGGTCGGACTGCCGCCGCTGGCTGGATTCACCGCGAAGGTTTACGTCCTGTGGGCGCTGATCCAGAACGGCGGCTGGTGGTGGGCGCTGGTCGCGGTGATAGGCATCAACACGATCCTCAGCTTGTACTATTACGTGCGCGTCGTGAAGGTAATGTACCTGAACCAAAGCGATCGGCCCGCGTTCATGCCGAACCCGATCGGCCTGGGTGTGTCCGTGCTGTGCGCACTGATGTTGTTCCTAATGTTCATCGGCTTCGGCCCGCTCAATCGACTGGCGCGAACACACAGTGATGTTTATCTAGGCGACGACGTCGCCGCGCGAAACGTGGTGACGCCGCTGAAGACTGCGTCCGTCGAGCTGCCGTAATATGTCAACCGTAACGTGGCAATCGTAGACTCA
This sequence comes from Phycisphaerae bacterium, assembly GCA_014380825.1. Next base: position 13,429 of record JACMJD010000274.1, read on the forward strand.
ATGATCGACACACTGCCCATGTCATCCGTCCCAGTCGCTACCGTCGAGATTCTGAACGATCTGCTCGACGCGGAGCTGAACAGCGTCTTCCGCTTCATGGGCGAAGGCTCGCCATACCTGAACGGCGCGACGGCTGCTGTTCGCGCGCCGCTCGCCGCGATGGTCGAAGCAAGCACGCGCCGCGCGCACGAGCTGTACGATTTGATTGAAGGCCTGGGCGGCTCACCAGTCCCGCGAGGATTGCGGAGCGAAGAACAATACCTCGCGTTCCTCTCGCTAAAATTCCTGCTGCCCAAGCTGGTGCACGAGAAACAGCTAGCCATTCGACGCTGGCAAAGCGCCCTGGCGGGCGTGCGAACGGTGCCGGCAGCGCCGCGGGAAGCGATGCAACTTCTCGAGTCGCATCTTGCGGAGTTGAATCGGGAGCTTCAGTCTCTCGAACAAGCCACTACGCACGTCACGCCGGCGCCGACGCATTCGAAATAAGATCACACGCCGTAATATTCGCTCGCCTTTTTGCTCAGATGTCTCAACAACGGCTCGGGCGATAGGTCGCTGCCAGTGACGTGTTTGACCAGCTGGCGCGGTGTGTAGGTCATGCCGTGGCGATGCACGTTTTTCCGGAGCCAATCCAACAGCGGCTTGAAATCGCCCTTCGCGAACATGGCGTCGAGGTCGCCGAGATCTTGTCGCGCCTTCTCGAAGAACTGGGCGCAGTACATGTTGCCCAACGCGTAGGTTGGGAAGTAACCCATCAGACCGCTGGACCAGTGCGTATCCTGGAGACAGCCTTTGGCATCATCCGGGGGTGTGATGCCGAAATCCTTTTTCATTCGCTCGTTCCACGCGGCCGGGACGTCGGCGGGCTTCAAATCGCCGACTAGCATCTGCTGTTCCAAATCGAACCGCAGCATGATGTGCAGGTTGTAAGTCGCTTCGTCGGACTCGGTGCGGATCAGGCTCGGGCGGATGTCGTTCACGGCGAAGACGAAGTCTTCCTCCTTCACGTCCTTGAGACAATCGAACGCGGCTCGCGCCTTGGGCATCATGAACTTCCAGAACGATTTGCTTCGACCGACGAAGTTCTCCCACATGCGGCTCTGGCTTTCGTGAATGCCAAGCGAAACCGCCTTCCCGCGCGGCAGGCCCCAGTGTTTCTCGTCCAGGCCCTGGTCGTACAGACCGTGGCCGGATTCGTGCAGCACGCCGAAGAACGCACCAACCATGTCGTGCTCGTCGTATCGCGTGGTCATCCGCGTGTCGCCGCGACCCATGCCGGTGCAGAAGGGATGGACGGAAACGTCGAGCCGACCTTTCTCAAAATCAAACCCGATCGCCGCGGCGGACTGCTTGCCGAACTCGTACTGCGCCGCCTGCGGAAAATGCCGACGTAGAATTTCCTTCGGCGCTTTCTTCCCGGATTCGGTCACGCGACGAATGATCTCGACGAGCTTGGGCCGAAACGCGTCGAACACGCCTTTCACCTGAGAGGTGGTCGCGTGTGGTTCGTAGTCATCCAGCAGCGCGTCGTAGATGTGTTCCTTGTAGCCGTAACACTTGGCCTGCTGGCGCTTCAGATCAACCTGCTTGGCGAGCCACGGCTCGAAGGCTTTGAAGTCGGATTTCTTGCGGGCGTCGATCCACGCGGCCTCACCGAGTGAAGACGTGCGGGCCATTTCTTCGACCAATGCGCCCGGAAGTTTCGTGGCGCGATCGAAGGCGCGGCGAGTCTCGCGCACATTGACGGCCGCATCGGAACGCGGATCGCCTTTCATGACGTCGGTCGATTCGACCTTGGAAAGGAGCTCGCCGATCTTCGGCGAGGTGAAGTGTTCATGATGCAATCTCGCCAGATATGAGAGCTGCTCCGCCCGGCCTTCGGTGCAACCCGGCGGCATGTTCACGCGCTCGTCCCACCCGAGCACGGCCAGCGTCGATTCGAGCACCGCGATTTCCTGGAGCTGTTTGACGAGTTGTTCGTATGGAGCGTTCGATTGATTCGAGTTGGTCATGGTTTCCAATTGGACTCCAGTTGGGTTTGATCATCAACCGGTATGCGCGCTGGTGAACCAAGTTTCACAGATACGCCAGAAGAGCAAATGCACGGGAAATTCGCTATGATTCGCGATTCGGTTGTACTTGGAGAATCTGGATGAAAGACGAAGAGTTGAAAGCAAAGTTCCGTCCGGACGACGCCGCGCTCGATCGCGAGATTGAAGCAGCGCTTGGCGATGTTTCGCTGGACGATTTATACGAGAAATCCGCCGCTCAAAACGCGCCCGCGGTTCCGCAAGGCGGACCCGCGCAGCCGGGTGGGACCAAGGCGCCGAAGCGCGGCAAGGTCATTTCGATCGACGCGAAGAAAGACGAAGTCTTCGTCGACCTCGGCGGGAAGGCGCAGGGTGTGGCGCAGTTCAGCCAGTTCGAAACCGAACCCAAAGTCGGCGACGAAGTCGAATTCCACATCGAACGTTTCGATCCGCGCGAGGGTTTGCTGATCCTGACCAAGAAGGGCGCCGCGCAGACGAAGGTCTCGTGGGAGACGCTCGAGATCGGTCAGATCGTCGAAGGCGTTGTCACGGGCGTGAACAAGGGCGGCTTGGAATTGAGCGTCAAGAACATGCGCGCCTTCATGCCGGCGGGGCAGGTCGATCTGTATTTCCAGAAAGAGCTGGATGCGTTTCTGAATCAGAAGATGACGGTCGAAGTGATTCAGTTCGATGCGCACGCGAAGAACCTGATCGTGTCTCGTCGCAACGTGCTGGAGCGCGAGAAGGAAGACGCAAAGGCCAAAATGCTGGAGGAAATCGCCGAGGGTCAGATCAAGCGCGGCACGGTGCGCAGCGTGATGGACTACGGTGCGTTCGTCGACCTCGGCGGGATGGACGGCCTGCTGCACGTCAGCGAAATGAGCCACCGCCGCGGCGTGAAGCCGAGCGAATTCGTGAAGGTCGGCGACATTGTCGACGTGAAGATCGTCAAGTTCGACCGCGAAACCGGCAAGCTCGGATTAAGTCTGAAGCAGATGATGTCCGATCCGTGGGTGGGCGTGGAAAACAAGTATTCGGTCGGCACGCCGCTGACCGGACGCGTGAGCAAGGTCGAAAACTTCGGCGCGTTCATCGAAGTGGAAGAGGGCGTCGAAGGGTTGCTGCCGATCAGCGAGATGAGCTACACGCGCATCAAGCATCCGAGCGACATCGTCAAGGAGGGCGACACGATCCGGCTGGTCGTGATCAACCTCGATCCGCTGAATAAGAAGATTAGCTTCAGCCTGAAACAAGCCGGCCCCGATCCGTGGAAGACGGTTGGCGAGCGCTACGCGACCGACATGGTCGTCACCGGCCACGTCACGCGCATCGTCGATTTCGGCGCGTTCGTCGAACTGGAGCCGGGATTGGAAGGACTCGTTCACATTTCCGAGCTCGCCGATCACCGCGTGAAATCAGTGGGCGAAATCGTGAAGCCGGGCGACGAAGTGAAAGTGCGCGTGATCGAAGTAGACGAGAAGACGCGACGGGTTTCATTGTCGATTAAGCGCGCGAATGACGTCGTGTCGACCACGACTGATTCCACCGCGCCCGCAGCGCCGAAGAAAAAGCGCAAGACCGAGCTCAAGGGTGGACTTGACTGGAACTGGTGAAGCGGCGCCGATCTGCCGGCGTGCAAGCTTCAGCCTGCATGTCTTCGTCGCGCGCTCACATGCAGGCTGAAGACTGCACGCCGGTCCAGAGTTCAACCCTTCTTTGCAGTCGCGGGCCACGCGCGACTTGGCCTTGGTCCGAACTCGGGTTTGCCTTTGTGCGACTCGACGATCTTCATCAGCTCTTCGACGCCGCGCGAGAGCTGCGGATCTTTTCCCGCGACGTGATCCTGCGGCGGGATTTCCACTTCGATGTCCGGATCGACGCCGTAGTTTTCAACCTTCCAGCCGACGTCGCGGAACCAGAAGCTGAACTCGGGCTGCGTTGTCACGCCGCCGTCCACGAGCGTGTGGCGTGGCCAGATTCCGATCACGCCGCCCCACGTGCGCTTGCCGATCAGCGGGCCCAGCTTCATCGCCTTGAAGTTCTGGCTGAAGATGTCGCCGTCGCTGCCGGCGAACTCGTTGGTCAGCGCGACCATCGGCCCCGCCGGTGAATCTTCCGGCCACGGCTGCACGCCGAACCAGCGCGACTGCACGTACGCGAGCCGTCGCCGCGCCAGCTTTTCCAGCAGCAGCGCGCTGACGTGTCCGCCGCCGTTGAAGCGCACGTCGATCAGCAGGCCGTCTCGATCCACTTCTGCGAGGTACCCGCGATGAAACTCCGCGAAACCAATCGGCCCCATGTTCGGCACGTGAACGTACCCGCATCGGCCGTCGGTTTTTTCGTGAACCCACGCGCGGTTCTTGTCCACCCATTCGCGATATCGCATCGGCTGCTCGTTGCGAATCGTGCGGACCGTCACCACGCGCGGCGATTTACCATTCGCGTCGGCGACCGTCAGTGCCGCTTCAAGACCGGCCTGATTCACCAGCGCCTGCGCCGGGGAAAGCTTCGCGGTCAGTCGTCGCCCGTTGATCGCCAGGATCGTGTCGCCCTCGCGCGCAGTCACGCCCGGCCGTCGCAACGGCGGGCCGTTCTCCTCGTCCCACGTGTCGCCGCTGCCAATGCGCGCGATCGTCCACGCGTTCGCGTTCCATCTGAAAGTCGCGCCGAGCGAACCGACGTCGTACGTCGGCTCCGTGCGGAAATCGCCGCCCATTGCATACGCGTGGCTGCTTCCAAGTTCACCTTGCATTTCCCAGAGCAAATCGTGGAACTCGTTTCGCGTCGAGACACGATCGAGCAGCGGTGCGTAGCGGTTATAAACTCCTTGCCAGTCAACGTCGGCCATGTCTTCGACCCAGAACTGTTCGCGCTGGAGCCGCCACGCTTCGCCGTACATCTGTCGCCATTCTCGGGTGGGTTCGACGGCGATGCGCACGCGTTTCAGATCGATCCAGCCGCTCTTGCGGCCGGGCGGTTCCTTCGCGGCGGCGTCGTCGCTCTTCTCGCCCGCCTTCATCGTGCGCAGACGATTTCCCGCGCGATAGACGAGCGTCTTGTGGTCCGCGCTGACGAGAAAATCGGAGATGCCGGTGACGACCGGCTCAACCTTGCCGGTTGCGAACTCGAACATCTCCAGCGTCGCCTTCGCGGGCGGTTCGCCGCCGGGCATCCAGGTTTTCTTCAGCGCGCCTTCGACCGGCACGCTGGTGAACAGAACCTTTCCAGGAATGCCGTCGATCTGCTGATAAATTCCTTCGGGCACCGGGAACGCGAGGATGCGATCGTGAATCCCGTCCGTGTCGATGCTGAACGCGGGCGTCTCCTCCTTCTTTTCGTCCTTCGGCTTCTCCTCCGCCGCCTTCGGTTCGATCAGGAACGGCGACGGAATATCTTTCCGCAGCGTCACCAGATATGGCCGCATGCCTTTCGGGAAACCGAGTTCGAAATGCATGCCGTCGTACACCGGATCGAATTCTCGGCGCGAAAGGAAGTAGAGATATCTCCCATCCGGATCGAACGCCGGGCCGATGTCTTGCAGCACGGGTTTCGTGACGTCGAATCGCGCGCCGTCTTCAACTCGATAAAGCCGGATGATCGATGTATGCGGCGTCGGCGCCCATGCGTAGGCGATCCATTTTCCATCGGGCGAGAAATCGAATCCGAAGATGAACGAGTGCTCGCTGCGGTCGACGACCTTCGTTTGCTGCGATTTCAGATCGACCAGCACAATTTCGTTCTTCACGTTCGACAGCAACACTTGATCCGCGTTCGGCGACGGCAGAATGCCGACGATTCGCCCGACGTCGATCTCGAGTTTCTGCGAAGGCTCGAGCCCTTCGACGTTGTGTACGCTGAGCGATTCGCGACCTTCCGAATCATTCACGGCGACGATGCGCTGGCCATCGTGCAACCACGCCGCCAGTCGATATCGGCCGAGATTCGGCTCACCCAGTTGCTGCACCGGCCCGTCGAAGTTTCCCAGGGTGGCAACCTTACCGCGCGTGTTCAGCGCGACCAGATGCCCCTTTGGATGCGGGCTGTACGATTCCAGATACTTCGCGGCGTCGATGAACTTGCGGTTTCGCTGCGTGCGCGGGCTGTGATAGCGGATATCCACGCGCGACGACTTGCCGCTTTCCGTATCGAAGACAAACACGTCCGCGCCGGCGTGGTAGACGATTCGCTCGCCGTCGGAGCTGGCGTTGCGGACGTAGAAGTCCTGGTGATTTGTATGCCGTGTAATCTCGGCGCCGGCGAGCGTGCACGAATAGAGATTGCCGACGCCTTCGTGGTCCGAGATGAAGAAAATCCGCCGGCCGACCCACAGCGGGCGGGATGGATTTCCTTCGAGCTTTACGAGTCGTTTCCACGCGCCGGAATTCGTCGCGTCGATCCAGAGATCGCCCGCGGTGCCGCCGCGGTAGCGTTTCCAGTACGCGGCATCGACGCTGGGTCGTGAGATGACGCACTCGCCCGCGGGTCCAAAGCTGGCGAAGTTCGCCGGGCCGGTGGGAAGCAGTTTCGGTTGCTCTCCATCTGCTGGTTCCGGCGAGATCGAATACAGCGCGAGCATCTTCATGAACGGCTGGCCGTAGTCGGTGGCGCAGACGATGCGATTGTCATGTGTCCATCCGACGACGTTGCAGAACGTGGCGCCGAAGAACGTCAGCCGTCGCGGTTGTCCACACTCGGCCGGCATCACGTAAACCTCCAGCGGGCCTTCTTCTTTGCCGCTGAATGCGAGCCATTTGCCATCGAGCGAATAGGCGGGAGTTGTTGTCGACCCAAGACCGCTGGTGAGGCGCCGCGCTTCACCGCCGGAGGCGCTGACTTGCCACAAATCGTCTTCGCTGACGAACGCGATGTTGTCGGCGTGGATTGTGGGGAAGCGGAAGTAACCAGCATGTTTCGGGTCCATGTGCGCGGCTCCAGGATGAACGTCCGAAGGAGTTACTCGTGAAGGCGCATTATGTTTCAGGAGAGAGGTGTGTGGAAGCGCGCGAACAGGAGCTTGCACGCTAAGCGGCAAGCCCGCGAATCAGGTTCGCACAGGTTAGCGTCGACGTTTGCGCGGGATGACGAGCGCGCTGGTCAGCAGCGCGATCGCTGCGGTGCTGGGTTCCGGCACCGCATTCAAAAAGCTGGTTGCGTACGCGTAGCCGAACTGCGCGAAATGTACTTCGACCAGTTGCAGCGCGGGCGTGTCCATGCCTGCATCGCTGCGATCTCCGCCGTCGAGATAGGACATCGCGCGACGCAGCGTGCCGGACTGCGTGTTGAAGGCCATGTCAATCAGGCTGTAGTCGTCGAAGTCAACGATGTTGTTGTAGTCGACGTCGCCATTGAACCAGCCAGTGCGATTGTTGTTGAAGCCGGCATCAACCCGCGCGTAGTCGTCGAAATCGACGAGGCCGTTGAAGTCGGTGTCGCCGTAGTACGTGTATTTCACGAGTACGTTGCCGCTGGTGACGGGGAAGGAGTTAAACGTGCTGGTGCCGGTGGTCAGATAGTCCGCCCCCGTCAGCGTTCCCAGAGTCTTGTTCTTCGGAAGCGAATTTCGCGCAGCCGAGCTGGTCAAACCGGGACGATCCCACGCTCCGCTGTGTCGTGCGAAGGCAATCGCGTCCTTAACGGCGGCGTACGTTCCGTTCTCGATCAGCAGGTCGTTGTCGTTGAGGTCGAGCGTCGCGGTCGGCGACGCACCGCCGGCGATCGAAAGTGCGGTCACGCGGCTCGCGCCCGCGTTCGTTCCGTTCGTCGCAACCGCCAGCGTGCCGGCATTCAGCGCCAGCGTGCCGGCCCGCACGTTGTTCATCAACACGGCGCCGGCGCCAATCTTGGTCAGCGCGACGCTGCCGCCGTTCACGTTGCCGGAGATCGTCAGCGTGCTGCTCGACGGTGCGACGTTGATTGTCGTGTTGCTCGCCAGCACCATCGGGGCCGAGATCGTGTGACTGCCGGAGATCACCTCAATCGCGCCAACACCGGTCGACTGCGCCGAGATCGTGATCGTTCCGGGGCCGGCGATCGTGTATCGATTCGCGTTGTCGAACTTCATGCTGCCGACGGTGACTCCGTCGGGCTCAACCGTAATCGTCGACGGCGTCGTGATGCTCGACAGGAAGTTCGCGGGAACATCCGGATTGTTCGGCGAGCCCAGCGCCCACTTCGTATCGTCGCCCCACGTGCCGCCGCCCGGGGCAGTCCACTGTTGTGTGATGATAGGACCGATGCCGAGGAAGGGGTTGCCGGTTCCGCCGTTGAGGATCAGGTCGCGGTCGGTGAAGAGGTTCATTCCCAGCACGCCGGGAATGAAACCCACGCCGTCGCGCGGGTCGGGAATGTCGAGCACGAGCACGGGCACGTGCGTCCACGCAATCGGCCCGCCGTTGGTGGTGATGCTCAGATTGTTCATGTAGAAGCCGGGCACCTCGGTCGTCGTTCCGCCGACGCCAGAGACGGTTACGAAGAAATCCGGCGTGCTGGGGTTCGGGCCACCGCTGAAGAATCCAACCGATGCGGCGGTGTCCTGGCTGACGACGGTGACTTCCGCGCCGGTATCGAACAGAAATCCCTGGTTGTTCGCGCTGCCGCCGCTGTGGTTCGCGTTCACGCTCGCGATGAGCGACGCCCAGAACGTTGGCGTGGCTGGGTTGTCGGCGACGTTGTTGATGTTCTCGAGACTGGGAAAGAAAACCGGATCCGGCGACACGCCATTGACCGATTCCACGCCCAGCGTAAGCCGCGAATAACCGGCGGGCAGCGCGGTGTCCTTGGCTTGAAGCGTCACGCTGGGCCCGCGATACGTCCTGGAGCCGACGGTGAGATGGCGCGTCTGGCTGTTGCGGATGACGGTCTGATACTGGGCCGCCATCGGCGAGCCGATGATGTTCGGCAGCACGCTGTCCGCCTCCTGGGCGCTGAGGATCGCGGCGTTCCATTGACCCTTGAGCGAACCGGGCGCTACGCTGATCGTGCTGCCGACCGCACTGGCATTTCCCAGCGAGGCAATATAGACGCCCAGTCCGTCGCTCACGTCGGCTATCTCCGTTCCGCTGACGCCGCCAATCACGGCTTCGCTGCTGCCCATTCGGTTGGCGCCTTCGATATCGAAGCCCTGCGCGTCGGCGAGCGTGATGTAGTGCGCCTGCGAGCCCGTGTCGAAAATCCCGACCGAATATCGCGGCGGCGCAAATCGCGGCAGCGTGTTCCCGCCCGGTGACGAGCCGATCTTCGTGGTGAAATTGAAGTCGTCCGGATCCTGCTGATCGGTCAGGCCAAGCACGACGTTCGGCTGGAAGCCGTTGATCGGCGGGGCGTTGAGGGGCAGCATTGTAAACGTGCGCGAAGATGGATCGTTCGCAGCAGCGGCGGCCGCCGGGTTCAGGGTGACGTGGCCGCCGCGCCAGAGTGAGCTCAAGCCGCTCAGGCGGATCGTGGGCGACGCCTTCGCCGGCGCGGGGCCGGCCGCCGCCAACGCAAGCGACGATGACAATGCGGTTGCGACCGGCAGGGCTGCAAGCAGGAGGGCGAGCGAACGTCGTGATGAACCAAGGGGCATAACAAATCTCCGTCAGCGCACGGGATCAGGCGGACATTACGGGGCAACTGGATTCTATCCTGACCGGGCGTGGCGCGGGGTAGCAATCACTGCAATGTTTACGTCAATCTGCGCGTTTGGTGCACGCCAGCCGGACAATTCAGGCAGAATGCGACGGCTACGCGTGAGGGCGATCACCGTGGCCGATCGCCACGAACGATTACTTTGGAGTTCGAACGGTGGGGCCCTCTTCGTCCCAGTTGTCGTCGCCGGCATCGATGGCGGCTGGGAGATTTCCGACGACGCGCGCGGCGCGGCCATCGGAAAGGGTGAACGTCGCCGTCAATCGCGACGCGCGAGCTGCGTCGAGTCGGCCGTTCACCTGCACCGTTTCGCCCATGATCGTGCCGAGGCCGTGAAAGTACGGGCCGTCAAACATCAGGTTGTTGGCGACGAATCTTCCGCTGCGTCCGTCGGAGGTGAGCACGTCGGCCCGGATTGAGACCTTGTCGTCCTTCACATCGGCCATGCCCGTGCCGTTGTAGGAGCCGGCAAGAATGGTGACGTAGCTTCCGTTTTTCGCGCGCTCCTGGCGATGCCCGGTGCCCCCGCGCGTTCGCGTGGGTCCGCCCGGCGTGCCCACGTTATTTCCATCAGTCACCCGCGGATCGCGGGGGGCAAGCGCGGTCGCTGTCGGTCCAGCGTTCGCCGGCTGCGCAGCTTGCGGCGAGAGCGAATGCGAAATACGCGGTGCCGCGCCCGGCGCGCTGGACGAAGCCCTCGCGCCCGTTAGCGCATCACCGTTCGTACCGCGCATCTGATGCGCGCCAACCATCACCGCGCCAACAACCGTGGCGGCGGTGAGGAAAACAGCTAGTGGTTTCGACATCATCGTTACTTCGCCCCCGGACGTTTTACCGTACTTACCTGACATCATTATTAAAGGAACATGAGAACACCGTGCCGAACTCCGCATTAATAATTTTTCGCAACAACATCGACGCGTTTCATCGCCGCGGGCCTTTCTATCGGCTGACGGACGATAGGTCCAACGCGAACCTGGAATCGAGTGCCAATACCGACCTCGCTGGAGACATCCACCGAACCGCCCATCTCCTGCACGTGAGTCTTCACGAGAAACAGGCCGAGTCCCATATGGCCGTCAGCGCTGCGCGATTTGTCTGCCCGATTGAACGGCTCAAACACGTGCGGCAAATGCTCGGCGGCGATTCCGGTTCCAGTGTCGGCGATCACGATCAGCGCCTCGTTGCCCGCTTCGGCCAGGCTCACGTCGACGCTGCCGCCGATGCGATTGTGGTGGATAGCGTTGCCGATCAGGTTCAGCAGCACGCTCCGCAATCTTGCAGACTGCGTGCGAACGACGATCGGCGAGACCTCGGTGCGAAGCTGCACCTGCTTCTCGCCGGCGAGCGCGTGCAGGCTGGCGACTATCTGTTCCACCACGGCCGACAGATCCAGATCCTGCGCTTCTTCGTCCAGTGCCGGAATCTCGGCGCGCGCCTGTGTCATGAGCGAATCGACCAGCGAGTGCATCAGCCGCGCGTCGGCGAGCGTGGTTTCGATTACGTCGCGATACGCGTTGCCGTCACGTGCGCGGCGAAGCGAAACTTCCAGCGTGGTGAGCATCGCCGCGACCGGCGTGCGTAGCTCGTGCGAAGCGTTGGCGAGGAATCGGCGTCGGCGCGTGAAGGAATCGTCCAGGCGCGCGAGCATCTCGTTCAGCCGCCGCGCCATCGGTTTCAGTTCTGTCGGCAAGCTCGTCTCGTCGATTCGGCGATCGAGGGCCTGCTCGTCGATCAAGCCGATCACATCGGCCGCTTGATGCAGCGGCGCGAGGCATCGTCTGGCGATAAGCCGAGCGACCAGCGCCGCGATCACGCCGCCGGCTGCGCCGCAGCCGATAAGCGTCCATCGCAGGAGCGCCATCGTCGAATCGAACTCAGCGGCCGATCCGCGGAAGGTGAGCGTTACCGGCTGAATTGCGCTGCTTGCATCGGCGCTATCAACGGGTCGGCCAAACGCGCGAAGCGTGATCGTGCGCGAGCGCGTGCCATCCTGCGCCCGGGCGAACGATCGGCTGAGCAGCACCGGGCGAGTCGCATCGTCCGCCGCGCTACGCGCCGCCGGTCGCGCGACCGTCTGGCCAAGCTCGTTTCGCACGATGTAGCGATCATCCTCATGCGTGCCGGCAGACTGCGTGAGAAACCGTCTGCCCGAGGCATCGGTGATCTCCGGCAGCGACGTCGCCCGATCAAATAGTGACCGATCCAGCTCCGC
>JACMJD010000275.1 GCA_014380825.1 Phycisphaerae bacterium
CGGTCTCGCCCGGCTCTTTGCCGGTGATGCGCTTCGGATCCGTGTACATGCTCATGACCTTCTTCTGCACGACGTCGGCGTCATCCGACAGGAAGATCGCGTTGTTGAGCGACTTGCTCATCTTCGGCAGCGTGCCCGTTTCCGGATTCGGCGCGCTGGTGCCGACGAGTCGTCCGATGCGCCCGTACTTCGCTTCGATCACCGGAAAGAGCCCGCCCTTGGCGACGTAATCTTTGTCATCCGTGCGCGGGTTCACGCCGCAGTAGAGCTGATTGAATTTGCGCGCCACCTCGCGCGTCATCTCCAGATGCGGCTCCTGATCGCGCCCCACCGGAACCAACTGCGGCCGAAATGCAAGAATGTCCGCCGTCTGTCCGACCGAATACAGCGGAAACCCGAACGGATACGAATCGCCGAGCGCCTTGTCGCGAATCTCATCGCGAATCGTCGGATTCTTCATCACGCGATTGAACGGCAGCAACATCGCAAAGAAAAACGTCAGCTCATCAATGGCCGGCACTTCCGACTGCAACACCATCGCGCTCTTGTTCGGATCGATCCCGACGGCCAGCCAATCGGTCGCGATATCAATCACGCTCTGCCGAATGTCGGCAGGCTTGTCCGCGCGCGTGGTAAACGCGTGCTTGTTGGCGATCAGGAAAAAGCATTCGTACTCATCCTGAAGAGCCAGCCGATTCTCAATGCTGCCGACGTAATGGCCCAGGTGCAAACGCCCGGTGGGCGTGTCGCCGGTGAGGATTCTTGGTTTCGATGGCATCGACCGGATTTATAACGGAAGGAACCGGAGAGATCGAACCACAGCCTGCCCTGAGCTTGCGTGCCACGAGCGTGTCGAGGTGGTCGAAGGGATGGACGCAGACTGAAAATGCAGCTCACAAATTTCCACGAATCTTCGCGAATGAATTCAGAATTGATTCTCCGGATTCTTGTAAATTCGTGTTCATTCGTGTCGATTCGTGTTCCACATTTGCATTTGTCCATCAGCGTGCCGCAGTCCGAGTTGTCTTCACGTCACGGCGAGCTGAAGTCGCTCGCGTTGTTCGTCGGTCAACGCTCGCGGAACATCATCCGACCACCGCCTGACCCTTCCGTAGCTTCATCGCGCAGTCGGCGGACCATCGCGTAGCCGTCACTTCGACCTCGAATTCGAATGGGTTCGTTCTGCTCAATTCGATCATGTTTTCGCGCCGCACCTCCTTTCGTTTTCTCCCCATCCTTCGGCCCGGCCGACACTTCCGGCGCCGCATCGTCTTTGGCTCTTTGGCTTCGCCCGCGCAATTTCACAAAGTCCAACGTGATGAGAAATCCGCAGAGAACATTTGCAAGAATTTGAATCGCGCCCGCCGTTGGAACGTTGGCGAGCGAGTCGGCCGCGAACACGCGCAAACCGCGTGGCGGCAAGATCATTCTACCGCAAAAACCTAGGAAAAGCGGCCACAATTCGGTCTGAATCGATGATGCGTTAACGTCGGCCCAACCGCTGGCCCGGCCGAACCTTGTGCGGCCGATCGTGCATTCTACGACAAGAAATTCTTCGCGGCAGGTCGAAATGAGAGCTGACGTTGATTGATCCTCCTGCGCCGGGCACGGTAAGTGCGAGTTGGCGAAAAAGGGTTCCTAGGTGGGAAATGGTTCCTGACACCTTTGCAGTCTGACACCTTTTCAGTCCCGGATCGCATCGGCACCTCCACCACCATGACGCATCAGATCAACTCGATCTCACTGCTCGGCAATGACTCGCACGCTCCATGCGCAGAAATTCATCGACCTATGCGGTCGATCGGACACGCGTCCGGTCCCAACGGCCTTCGGCCTTTGCCTCTCTTGCATTTGTTCGTGAGCGAATACAAACTTCGCAGCCATGCCCCGATTGAAAGCGCCTCAGCGTCGCGAGCAGCTCATTGACGTCGCGACGAAACTGTTTGCCGGGTTTGGGTATGACGCGACGACCACGGCCGCCATAGCGAAAGCCGCCGGTGTGACCGAGCCGATCCTTTATCGCCATTTCAAGAGCAAGCAGGAACTGTTCGTCGCGATCGTGCGCTCGGTCTCAGATCGCACGCTTCAGCAGTGGCAGGATGCGATCGCAAACACTTCCGATCCGGTCGAGCGCATCAAGCGCGTCGCGGGCGGGATGCCGGAACACTTCCGCAAGCTCGAAGATCAGTATCACGTGCTGCACGGGGCGCTGGCGAACAGTCGCGACAAGAAGGTGCTCGCCGTCATGCGCGAGCATTACAAGCAGATCGAAGAGTTCTTCGCACAGCTGATCAGCGACGGCAAGAAGAGCGGAACGTTCCGCAAGGATCTCGATCCTCGCGCCGGCGCGTGGGAATTCATCTACGCCGGCATCGGCTTCGCCATGATCAACCTCAATCTCGGCGGCATGGACAAGTCGATGACCGACGCGGTGATCGAATCGATTTTGCGCGGATTGAAGTGCTGAACGAATACGGTTCTGCCACCGATGGGGCACCGATGAGCACCGATGAAATCCGAAGACCTGATGCACCGCAGAGGCGCGGAGGCGCGCCTGAGTTCGGCCGCGCATCCGCGGCTCTGCGTTCAACCCCTGTATCCATCGGCGTCCATCGGTGGCTGATATTTTCGGTTTTTCTTTGAGTGCCCCATGAATTTGAAACTTCGTCCCGCCACTCCCGCCGACGCGCAGACGTGCGGCGCGATTGTCTTCAGCGCGTTTGCCGCGATGTCGGACAAGCACAGCTTCCCGCGAGATATTCCTGCGCCTGAAGCGGGCGTCGGCCTGCTTCAGATGCTGACGAACACGCCCGGATTCTTCGGCGTGGTCGCGGAAGTCGACGGCAAGATCGTCGGCAGCAACTTCCTCGACGAGCGCTCGCCGATCGCGGGCATCGGGCCGATCACGATCGATCCGAATCATCAGGACAAATCGGTTGGCCGGGAGCTGATGCGGGCGGTGATCGACCGCGTGAACGAAAAACAATACGCCGGCGTGCGATTGGTGCAGGCGGCGTGGCACGGACGATCGCTGTCGCTGTACACGAAGCTGGGCTTCGTCGTGCGCGAACCGCTCGCGGTGATGCAGGGGAATCCGATCGGTAAAACGATCGCCGGCTGCGAAGTGCGGCCAGCGAAGCAATCCGATCTCGACGCCTGCAACGAGCTCTGCTCCACGATCCACGGCCACCACCGCGGCGGCGAGCTGAGCGGATCGATCGAACATGACAGCGCGGTGGTTGTCGAGCGCCACGGTCGCATCACCGGCTACTCCACGCTTGTCGGTTTCTTCGGTCACACGGTTGGCGAGACGAACGACGACGTGAAAGCGATCCTCGCCGCCGCGCCGGCATTTCAGGGACCGGGTTTCCTCCTTCCGATTCGCAACACCGACCTGTTCCGCTGGTGTCTCGACAACGGGCTGCGGGTGATCCAGCCGATGACGCTGATGTCGATCGGCCTGTACAACGAGCCCGCGGGGGCGTTCTTGCCGTCGATACTGTATTGAGAAACGACATCCCACGTGTAGCCGGCGAGCTTGCTCGCCGAG
>JACMJD010000276.1 GCA_014380825.1 Phycisphaerae bacterium
GCTCTCGCTGCGGCGCGCCGCGAAACGTGGGACCAGCGGGCGAAGCTGATCGCGGGTTGGTATCAGGAAGTCATCGCGTCGCAGAAAGCGTAAGCGATCCAATCGTTTAGCGGTCGCGCCCACGCGACGTTTCGCGGCAGCGAAAACACGCGGCGTGGGCGCCGCGGCTAAACAGTTGGCGCCGTCCGGTCACCGATGCATATTCAATCGTTCCTTGTACCCGCTCGCTTCCCGGAACGGCACCGGCGTGACCGGTTGGAAGAACTGGCGTGGGCCGCCGCGTGGTCTGCGTTGTTCTTCCCATAGCTCGCGTGGGGTGAACAGCGGTTTCAGGCTCATGCCGACCAGCAGGTAAAACGGGATCGCGCCGAATGGCGTTTCAAGCTGGTTGCCGAGCAGCGCCATCACCAGCGCGAGCACCCAGAAGACGACACCGAACGGTTGGCCGGTGAGCTTGTACGCGCGATAGAGGCACCAGATCAGCGTGCCCTGGAAGCCGATGAAGACGGCGATGCCGCACCAGCCGCCGTAGCCGAGCGCGTAGAAGAAGATGTTGTGCGGCGTGCGGATGCCGCTGTCCTGGACGAAGGTGACGACGTCGGTGATCGGGAAGCCGTAACCTTCACCGAGGAATCGACGGATGGCCGGGCCTTCGTTGTTGTTCTTCCAGATTGCTTTCCACCAGTTCTTTCGCCAATCCGCGGTGCCGCCCAGACCTTCGGCGCCTTCGACGTATTTTTCAGCCAGGTGCGGATCGAACGGTGCGAGCATTCGTCCCACAATGCCCTGCACCGAGACTTCGCCGCCGCGTCCTGCCGTGCCGGGCAGCTTGACGTCGAAGAACAGACCGAGCGAAGTGAGCACGATGACGATGCCGAGGATGCTTGCGAATCGCGAGAACTGCCGCGCCAGCACTGCCCAGGCGACGAACGCGACCATGAAGCCCATCCACTCGGATCGCACCTGCACACCCGCCATCACGAACAGGTTCAAGAGCGCCGGCAAGGCGATCTTTCCGACGCGCGGCTCGAAGCAGATCATGCAGACCAGCGCGATCGCCGCACCGGTGGGTTGGCCGAACAGTTCCACGCCGGGCGTGCCGGGGATTTCCATGGAGATCTTGTTCAGGACCAGCACCCACGCCGCGCCGTAAATGCCGTGGACCCAGCCGAAGATGATCGCCATCTTGCGCATGTCCAGGCGATAGTTCGCCGCGACCCACACGCCGATGATCAAATAGAGCGCGTAATAGTTGTATGCAAAGTTCTGGAAGGCGGCGAGCATGTACTGCGGCTGGTTGTAATAGCCGACCAGAACCGACACCACGCCGTAGAGGATAAAGATGATCAGGGCAGCGCGCAGCATCTCGACGTGACGGTTCCGTCGTGCGCGCAGGAAGAACCAATCGAATGCGCGATGCTTTCGCCACAAGAACACCGCCAACACAAACTCACCCAGGAAGATTTTGAGTTGCCAGACGCCGATGTAGGCGAACGTCCGGCCGGCCGTGCTATAGCCGATGACTAAAATCCGTGCGAGGGTGAGCCAGGTCAGCTGGAACCTCGACTGCCGCCGCGCGTTGGGTTGCGGCCCTCGGTGCAGCGGCGTCGGCCTTGTAGCGCTCATAAATGTTGCGCCAGTTTGCATGAAACTCTTCCACGGAATACTTCAACACATCCTGTTGTGCGTGCCGGCCGAGCTGTGCTCGAGCGTCGGCGGACATGCCTGCGAACCGTTCGATCCCCGCCCGGCATCCCGCCGCCGAGCGCTCGATGACCAATCCATTGACGCCATCCACGCAGAACTCTTCCACGCCGTTCAGCGGGGTGACGATGATCGGCACACCCGCGGCGGCGGCTTCCAAAACGACCAGCGGGAACACCTCGTACGCGCTGGGCAACGCAAAGGCATCGGCCATCCACAAATAGGGCCGCACGTCTTTTTGCATGCCGGCGAAGTTCACGCGGCCATTCAGGCCCATCGCGGTGATCTTGGTCTGATAATTTCGCACCAGGTCGCTCTCACCGCCAACGACGACGAGCTTGAGCGACGGGTTCTTGATCGATGCCAGCGCCTCCAACAACAGCGGCAGGCCCTTGCGTTCGAAATGCCCGAGCGCGGTAAAGAGCAGGACGACATCGTCGTCCGCCAGACCAAGCGAGCGGCGAACGTTTGAGCGATCGAAATCCGCCGGACGTTTCATGTGATCGACGCGAACCGGGTTCGCCAGCACGCTGAGCTTGGGCGCTGTGTTCGGAAATTCGTCGACCAGCTCGCGCTGCAATCCGCGCGACGGCACCACCACGCTGCGCGCCCGGCGATACACGATCGGCTCGAGCATCGAATGTAAAAAGTGATCCCAGAATCGCAAAACCGACCGCAATCCCCGGCTCTTCAGCCCGGGCCAGTGTACTTTCAGAAATCGCCGATGGCAGAAGTGAGCATAATCGATATCCATGCGAAGCAGGCAGTTGCTTTCGACCGACTGGATCACATCAAATTTCTGCCCGCCAGAAAGGCGGTAAATCCAATATCGGATCGGCGCCAGAATGTGGAACGCGACGAACAGCAGCGCGAGCGGGCGCGTGGGAACCGGAACGCGGATGAACTTGATGCGATCGGGATTCGGATTCTCGAATCGGTTCGCGAAGACCACGAATTCGTGTTCGCTCGACAGCCCTTCAAGCAGGCGCAGATGGCAACTGCCGATCGGGTTGTTGCGGACGACTTTGTAGTCAAAGATCGCGATGCGCATTGGAGGAGCAATTCGGTAGGCGAACGTCCTGTTTTCGCATGCCAAACTGGCGTGCATTCAACAGGTATATCGAACATTTGTAGCGGTCAGTCAATCAGTATCGTTTATCCGCTCCCGCGCAGGAAAACAGGGTTCATTATTGGGTGGACTGTCGCGGTTGGACGAATGGGAAAAGAATTACGCGTTTGTCATCCTTTTCGCTTGACGGTTTAGGCGTGCTCCGATAATTTCTGTCTCAGAAGATTGCGCGTAAGTTTCGCGGCACCTAACTTTTGCGTCTCGCCGCGCTGTTACGCAGACGGTTGTAGTGATAGACGATCATCCGGCTCATTTTGCCGGTCCTCGATCGCGTGTTGTGGAGTGGAGCTGTTCCGCAGGATTTTGTTCGCAAGTGTAAGCTTTCGCACGAACCAGGCGTTCCCCACCCGCGTATCGTTTTTGCCGTCCCGGGTTTGATTAGTGCCATTTGCGGTGCGCGATCCACGATGCGATACAGGATCCGCCGCAAGCAAGCCCGCCCTGCTGGTTACACCCTTGTTGTACACCCCTGATTGGAGGCTCGTGATGCCCCGTAAGTCGCCGTTTGTCCTGCCCCGCAAAGCTCGCCGCAAGTTCAATTGCCTGCTCGAAAC
>JACMJD010000277.1 GCA_014380825.1 Phycisphaerae bacterium
GCACCAGGAATAGCGCCGACCAGGCGATCCGATTCGACAACACGACCATCGGCGGCACGTGCGCCAGCAACTTGAAATACGCGGCGACGATACCCCAAAACGAATACGCGGCCACGCCGTAGAGCAAGCCAATCGTGGCGTCGCGATCGTTGTGCGTCGGCGCGGGCTCGTAATCGAGCATGGGAGAAGATTGAGCGATCATCTGTGTCATCGCGGTCGCAAATCATTTGCCAGACGATCCGATCCGGCAAGAGCGCACCGGGTCTGAGAATTGTCGCGTTTCTGTAATTCGTAGCACGGGGTGGGAAACCCGTGCTACGAAATCAAGAAGCGTTACAATCTGATCGATGGGTAACGAACCTGTGGATCGACTCAATCTCTCCCGCCGCCCGCGGCGGTTGCGGATGGATCCGCAGCTTCGGCGGATGTTGCAGCGAGTGACGTTGCGACGGAGCGACATCATCGTGCCCGTGTTCGTGGTCGACGGCGCCAAGCAGCGGCGCGAGATTGCTTCGATGCCGGGCGTCAATCAGATGTCGGTGGATGTGGCGACGGAATGGTTGTCGCAGCGCGCGGAGGAGGGGTTCTGCGCCTATCTGATCTTCGGTGTGATCGATCGCGCGAAGAAAGATGCGCGCGGGTCGGCGGCGCTGGATGAGGACAACATCGTCTGCCGGCTGCTGCGATCGGTGAAGCAGGCAAACATTCCGATGGCGGGCATCACAGATCTGTGCTTTTGTGAGTACACCGATCACGGGCACTGCGGACCCATGAGCGCGGATAGGTCGACGGTGCAGAATGACGAGACGGTGAAGCTGCTTGTGCGGCAGGCGATCAATCACGCACGGGCCGGCGCGAGCGTGATTGCACCGAGTGGCATGATGGATGGAACAGTCGGCGCGCTGCGAAGCGGCCTGGACGGGGCGGGCTTCGTCGACACTTCGATCCTGTCGTACACCGTGAAATACGCCAGCGGATTTTACGGGCCGTTCCGCGATGCGGCCGACAGCGCGCCGGCGTTTGGAGATCGCCGATCGTATCAAATGGACCTGGCCCGCGGGGTCGAAGAGGCGCTGCTCGAGGCGAAGCTGGATGTCGAGCAGGGCGCCGACATGATCATGGTGAAACCGGCGGGGCCGTATCTGGATGTCATCTCACGGGTGCGGCAGGCGGTCGATGTGCCGATGGTCGCGTATCAGGTCAGCGGCGAATACGCGATGCTCGAAGCGGCGGCGAATAATGGCTGGCTGAATCGGGAGCGCGTCGTGCTCGAATCGCTCACGTCGATCAAACGGGCGGGCGCGGACCTGATCATCACGTATTATGCGGAGTTGCTGGCGAAGTTGATCGAGCGATAAATTGCACGGGCGAGACGCCCATGCCACGAATGTTATGGCCAACCTCATTCTCATCAAGCACGCGACTCCCGTGAAAGATCCGGAGCGGCCGTCGCACGAGTGGGAGCTGTCGGACATTGGCCGGGCGCAGGCGATCGCGCTGGGGAAGAATCTTGAAGCGGCGGGGCTGGCGTTCGACATCGTGTTCACAAGCAACGAGCCCAAGGCGACCGAGACTGGCCAGATCATCGCTGCGGAGTCTGATCGGCCGATGAAAGTTGTCGACGATTTGCACGAGCACGATCGCAGCAACGTGCCGGTCATGCCGACACGGGAATTCATCTCGTCGGTCGCGCAGTTCTTCCGCGAGCAGGATCGGCTGGTGTTAGGCCGAGAGACGGCGCGCGACGCGAAGGTGCGGATCGCGCGGGCGATCGAGAAATTGATCCGCGACAATGTCGACAAGAACATTGCCGTCGTCACACACGGCACGGTGTTGTCGCTGTTCGCGTCGGACTTCCTGGATGAAGATCCATTTCAACTCTGGCGACGGATGGGCCTGCCATCTTACATCGCGATGGATTGGGAGAAGCGTGACGTGATTCGAGTCGTCGATCGGATTTAACGTGGCATGGGCGCCTCGCCCATGCATTCGTCGCTGAGCGACCAGCGCATGGGCGAGGCGCCCATGCCACATTCATGC
>JACMJD010000278.1 GCA_014380825.1 Phycisphaerae bacterium
CGGTGTAGATGCCATCGACCTTGGTCGCCTTGAGCAGCACATCGGCTTGAATCTCAGTCGCCCGCAGGGCGGCGCAGGTGTCTGTCGTGAAATAGGGGTTGCCCGTGCCCGCGGCCAGGATGATCGCGCGGCCCTTTTCCAGGTGCCGGATCGCGCGGCGGCGGATGAACGGCTCGCACACGCTGTACACGCTGATCGCCGACTGTACCCGCGTGGGCTGGCCCATCGCTTCCATCGTCTCTTGCAGCGCGACCGCGTTGATCACGGTGGCGAGCATCCCCATGTAGTCCGCCGTCGCGCGCGGGATGTGGCCATCTTCAGCGAAGGTCGCGCCGCGGATGAAATTTCCGCCGCCCACGACCACCGCTAGCTCCACGCCCATCTTCACGACGTCGACGCACTGCCGCGCCATCTGTTCGAGCTCGTTGGCTTCGATCCCGAAGCCGCCTTCGTGGCAGAATCCCTCGCCGCTGATTTTCAGCAGCACCCGTTTGTAAATCGATTTCCCGTCGCGATTGGCGGTTTCAGACATGAGCGCATTATGCGGGAGGCAGTGGTCAGTGGCCAGTGGTCAGTGGTCAGTTGAAATTAGAATTTATTATCACTGACCACTGACAACTGACCACTGACCACTTATTTTCTCCGACATGAGTGTCGTCCTGCTTGGCTATCGCGGCTGCGGAAAAACGACGCTGGGCAAGAAGCTCGCGGATCGGATGTGGATCAAATTCGTCGACACCGACGATCTGATCGTGAGCGCTGCTGGAAAAACGATCCGCGAGATCTTCGAAACCGACGGCGAAAAAAAGTTCCGCGATCTGGAAGTCGAAGCGGTTCGCGATGCGTGCGGTCGCGAGGACCACGTTGTCGCGCTCGGTGGTGGAGCGGTTCTGCGCGACGAAAATCGCACGCTCCTGAAATCGCTTGTGTTTTCGCGTCTGTACCTCCGTTGCGAACCCGGGGAATTGCTGAACCGAATTCAGTCCGATCCAGCGACCGCAGCGAACCGTCCGAGTCTCACAGGATTGGGAGGACCTTTGCAGGAGATCGAATCCCTGCTAAAGATGCGCGAGCCGCTCTACCGCGACGTCATGACGGCCGAACTGGACGTCACGAACCTTAATCTGGACGAAGCGCTGAAATACGTGGCACGGATGATTTAGCTTTTGATCCTCTCCCACGTCATCTTCATCCTCTTCCTCTTCGCGCTGGGAGCCTGCATTGGAAGCTTCCTCAACGTCGTCGTCTGGCGGTTGCCTCGCAATGAGTCGCTGGTTTCACCTCCTTCGCATTGTCCAAAATGCAACACGCGCCTCGTGTGGTACGACAACATTCCGGTGATCGGCTGGCTCGCGCTGGGCGGGAAGTGCCGGTATTGCAAGAAGCCGATCTCGCCGCGCTATCCGATCGTCGAGGCCATCACGGGGCTGCTGTTCGTGTTCTATTACGTGATGTTCTTCATCTTCCAGGTCGGCCCGTGCCCGCCGAGTCCGACGATCATCACGAATGATTTCACGGGCGAACAATCGTTCCTGCCGACCGTCCTCACGATCCAGCAACACTGGCCGATCTACGCCCTGTACATGTTCCTCATCGCTTGCCTCTTCGCGGCAAGCCTGATCGACGCCGAACTCTTCATCATCCCAATCGAAATCCCCTGGATCGCCGCTGCCGTCGGCATCATCGCGCACGC
This sequence comes from Phycisphaerae bacterium, assembly GCA_014380825.1. The sequence goes on from JACMJD010000278.1 coordinate 1,694, forward strand.
GCTCATCGATCGGCCCGACATGCCCGGCGCGCTGAACGTTGGCGTCACCGGGGCATCCGTCGCGATCGGTGGATCGATCGGCCTGCTCATCTCCATCGCGCTCTTCCAGCTCGGCTGGATCAAACAAAGTTTCCCGAAAGGCGAGCCGCTGCTCGAAGTCGATCGCGAAACCATCCGCGTCGAGATCGAGAAGGCCCGGCATATGGGTCGCAAGCTCGAAGTCGACGAAACCCAGCTCCCGCCGAGTTACACGAAGAAAGACATTCGCAAAGAGATCGGCCTCGAGATGCTGTTCCTCCTTCCGCCGATGCTCGGCGCGTTCGTGTGCATCGCGCTGACGCATTCATCGCCCGCAGCGAGCCGCATGATGACTTCACTCGCGTCGACCAACTGGATTTCCGGAGTGCTCGGCGCGCTCTTGGGCGCGCTGGTGGGCGGATTCGTCGTGTGGGTTACGCGAATCCTCGGCACGCTCGGCTTCGGCCGCGTCGCGATGGGGCTCGGCGACGTCCACCTGATGTTCGGCGTCGGCGCGATCATCGGCGCCGGGGCCGCCACCGTCGCGTTCTTCATCGCGCCGTTCTTCGGCATCCTCGTCGCGATCTACATGCTGCTCACCGGCACTCGCCGCGAGCTGCCGTATGGGCCTTACCTTGGTTTGGCAACCGCGTTCGTCATGCTATTCTACTGCCCTATCGCGGCATATCTGGCGCCCGGCATTGAAGGCCTGATCAACATCGCTCGCGCGAAGTTTGGAATGTGATCACGTGTGGCTGAAGATCAAAGTCTGGACGAAGATCACGCTCGCATCGTTGCTGGCGTTGTACATCCTGATCTTCGTCCTGAAAAACACCACGCCGGATGTGACGTTCTGGTGGTGGTTCAACCGCACGAGCAAGTCGTCGGTGTTCACGCTGGCGCTGCTGGCGTTCCTCTCGGGCGCAGTCGCGATGATCTTGGTCCGCACGACGTGGAGCACCTACACGCAGATCCGCGAGCTCCAGCGCCGCTCGCGCTCCCACCGCCTCGAGCGGGACTTGGCCGATATGAAATCCAAAGCGGCGATGCTCAAAACCCGCGACACCACCTCGGCCAGCGCGACAGTAATAACAAATGACTCAACCACAGATGAACACGGATGAACACGGATAAGACCTGAATTTTGTTCTCTTATCTGTGTTTATCTGTGTTCTCCGTGGTTCACTCCCTTGACCCGCGCAGAATTCGCCTTAAATTGTGTGCTACCACAATTCAGGAAAGGAGTCGCGCCTATGCGATGGATCGCCATTTCTCTGCTCACTCTCGTGGCCGTTGGTTGCCAGAGCAAGCTCTACGACGAAAACGTCGCCCTGCACAACCAGAACCGTGAGCTTCAGCAGAAGCTTACCGAATCCGACATGCGCGCACGCAGCGCGCCGGATGCCTCGCAGATGGCCACCATGCAGCAGGAGCTGAACGCGCGCGATCAACGCATCGCCGAGCTCCAGTCGCAGTTGGCCAACCCGTCACCGACGGCTTCGTCGGATGAATCGGACCTGCTCAAGGGAATCGAAAATCAGCGCGAAACGCTTCTGACAAACACGCTGCGTTTCGCAGACGGGTTGCCGGCCAACAATGCGCTTCTGTGGGGTGCGCGCGGCATGGGAAAAAGCTCGCTGGTCAAGGCCGCGCAGGCGAGCGTCGCCGCCGAACTTCCGGCCGGCGCGCCGCCGCTGAAGCTCGTCGAGATCCACCGCGAGGACATCGAGACG
>JACMJD010000279.1 GCA_014380825.1 Phycisphaerae bacterium
ATACAACCTGTACCAGCAGTTCATCAACGATCACGCCGACGGATACGAATTGGTGCACTTGGCGCCGGCGTCCTACTACGTCGCCACGATCAATCTAAACACGCACGACGGCGGTGAAGGACCGATTCACGACGACTGGTTCGGCAACTCCGCCGACAAACCCGCACGCGACAAGACGGGTTTCTACTACAGCAACATCATCGGCGGCCCGCGCCCGCTGGATGGTGTCTGGGCCGCCTCCGGTGGGAGTGGCCAGCGCACGGCAAGCGGAAGCGATGGCGCGCAGTTTCCGAACATCGCTGATCTGCGTCCGACAAACGGCAACATCAGCGCGGGCGATCCGATTGAGATCCGTTATATCCAACAGGATCGCGACAGCGGAGCGACCGTCACGTTCTATCTCGATCGCGATCGCAATCCGTACAACGACAACTTCGCCAACACACTCGGGCAGACGACCTTCGGAGCGAACAGCGCGATTACGAATGGTACATACACCGCCTCAAGCGCCGGCGTGGCCAAGGGAAGTTATTGGCTGACCGCGAAGGTCGTCGATGACGGCGGGCGGACGCGCTATGCATACAGCCGATCGGTAACCGTCAGCGGGCCGGTCGCATTCGATCCGTTCCGGCCGAGTTTTGGTGCCGATCAGATCCTGCGCGTGGGCGGCACGAATGACGCTGACGCCATCCGTATCTCCCGCTCGCCCAGCCAGCCGGCTCGGCTCGTGGTCGATGTCAACGGACACCTGTATCGCTACGATGCCGCTTCGATTCCAACCATTTACGTCTACGGCAGGGCCGGTGACGACATCATCTCGCTGAACGAAAAGTACGGCGCGATCTTCAGCAACACGCGCCTGATGGGCGACGCCGGCAATGACAAGATCTTCGCCGGCAGCGGCAACGATTCCTTGTATGGCGGCGACGGCAACGACTGGATCTACGGCGGCGCTGGTCGCGACCGAATCACCGGCGAGCTCGGCACGGATCGACTGTACGGAAACACCGGCAAGGATTGGTTTATCGATTCGAAGCGGGTCGAGTTGAAGGACTTCCGGGCGGGCGACGTGCTGGTGGAATTGAGCTGACCAATCACACGCATGCTCTCGCGAGTGCGTTGACAGTAGTTCTCGTCTTCTCACGCCCGCTGCACGAACGGTTCCGGTTCGACGAACTTGCCTTTATCCAGGTGAATCTGTCTGCCCGCGGCTTCGGCGCTGTGCGGGTCGTGGGTGACCATGATGATCGTCTTGTTGAACTCCTTGTTCAGCCGCTGAAGGAGCGACAGCACTTCACGCGCACTCGTGGCGTCAAGGTTGCCGGTGGGTTCGTCGGCGAGGATCAGGTCCGGATCGGTCACGATCGCGCGGGCGATCGCGACACGCTGTTCCTGGCCTCCTGAGAGTTGGCGGGGGAAGTGGTCGAGGCGATCGTCCACGCCGACCAACTTGAGCGCCGTCGTCGCATTCTCGCGTCGACGGGCGCGGGAGAGCGACGTTAGCTTCAACGGCAGCTCGACATTCTCCAGCGCCGTCAGAACCGGAATCAGGTTGAACGACTGGAACACGAAACCAAGGTGATGGTTTCGCCAGCGTGCCAGCGCGCTTTCCTTCATTCCGGCGGGTTCTTCGGTCAGCACGATCAGTCGGCCTTGCGTCGGTTTGTCCATGCCCGCGATCAGGTGCAGCAGCGTGGATTTTCCCGAACCGCTGGGGCCCATCAGCGCAACGAATTCGCCGCGATCGACGGTGAGATCGACATCTTCCAACGCCGAAACTTTTACTTGGCCGCGGATAAATTCTTTGCTCAGCGAAATCGCTTGCACGATCGGTTCAGGCACGAGTCAGCTCCTTCGGAGAAATGCAGAATGCAGAATGACGAATGCGGAATGCCGGACATTTGATTCTGCATTCTTCATTCTGCCTTTACCTTATCGCCGTCTTTCAGATCTGCCGATGGGAAGACGATCAGGTCTTCGCCGCCGATTAGGCCCTTGCGGATTTCGGTCTCGCCCTTGGTCGAGGTCTGCCCGGCGACCACGGTTCGCTTCATCGCTTTGCCGCCTTCGACGACGAACACCGCGCCGTCACGAATCGCCGTCGATGGAATGCGAAGCGTCGGGCGTTCGGCGGTCGCGTCAGTCGATGACGATTGCGTTGCCGCAAGCTTCTTGGCGGACAGGAACGACACCGTCGCGTTCATGTCGGGCTTCAGCAGGTCATCCGGATTCAGCACCTTCACGCGCACCAGCACGGTGGCCTTCTGCCGATTCGCTTCCGGCGAGATCAGGTCGACAACGCCCTGATATTTCTTGTCCGGATACGCATCCGTCACGATCCAGCAGGGTCCCTTCGAAACGACCTTGGCGAAATCGTTCTGGCTGATGTCCAGCTCGACGCGAAGATCGTTCAGGTCGGCGATCGAAACGACATATCCCTTCGCGCCGCGATCGCCCACAAAACCGGTCGTGACGAATTCGCCAACTTCGACGTTCCGCTCGAGCACCGTGGCCGGGATTGAAGAGCGAATCACCGTGTTATTCAGATCGAGCTGCGCCAGCGCGAGCGCGCCTTCGATCTGGCGAACGGTTGCGCGCTGGGCGTCGATCTGCTCTTTGCGCGGCCCGGCCTGGGCGAGGTCCAGCGACTGCTTCTGCGATTCGACCATTGCCTGGCGCGATCGAACCAATCCCTCCGCGTCATCGATCTGCTGCTTCGCGACGGAGTTCGCGCCTTCGACGTCCTTCATACGCTTCAGGCTGAGCTCGGCGGTCGTCAGGTCAGACTGCGCCTGGTCGAGGGCGGCCTTCGCCTGCGCGATCTCCTGCGGGCGCGAGCCGGCCACCAGCTCCGCCAACTTCGCCTTGGCGTTATCCAGCTGGCCTTGCTCTTGCGCGACGCGGGCTTTGTATTCGTCATCCTCAAGGCGGACAAGCACCTGATCCTTCTCGATCTTGTCACCCATCTCCACGCCCACCCACGCGACGCGACCGACGACCTTGCTCGCCAGCTCAATCTTGTGTGCGGCCATCACGTATCCGGTGGCGTTGAGCACAACTAGGTCGCTCTCGCTAACCGCGCCTTCAGGCACGCGAACGCGCATCGTCTTGACGACCGGCGCCGCCGACGCCGAGCGCCACTGCCACGCCCCGGCCGCGCCCCCGAGCAGCAGGATGACCAGCAGCACGACCGGCCAAACCGAGCGTTGGTTCCGCTTGGCGCGCTCGTGCTTGTCGATGCGGAGTTTGTGAAGTTCGGCTTCCATTCAGAGGTCAGAGGGTAGAGGTTAGAGGTTAGAGGTCAGGAAAGTCCGGCGCATTTACCTGACCTCTGACCTCTGAACTCTGACCTCTCTTATGTGTCTCGCATCGCCTGAACAATGCCTTTTCGCGCCGCGGAGAACGCCGGCAGAAAGCCACCAACCGCGCCGATAAGCACCGCGAAAAGCAGGCCGCCAAGGATCGCGCGGTAGTCGATCTTAAATCGGAACGCCATCTCGCTGAATGTCTGCCAGTTTCCTATTCCCGCGGACAAGTTATTCAACGGCAGCGCGATGAGGACGCCGACGATTCCGCCGAGCAGCGCCAGGCAGATCGATTCGAACACGAACGAACTGAGAATTGAGAATCGGCTGAAGCCCAGCGCGCGGAGCGTGCCGATCTCCTTGGATCGACGAGCGACGGCCGCATACATCGTGTTGGTCGCGGCGAACCCGGCGCCGACGGCCATCACAACCGAGACGAAGAAACCGATGAACTGAAGCATGACCCCAGACGAAGACTTGGTCAGGTTCTTGTAGTACTCGCGCTCTTCATACGTGTCCGCGCCGAGGCGCTGATCGCCCGCGATTGCTTTCTTGAACTCCGGGATCGCTGCATCGGATTGGAGGCGAACGAGCACTGAGTTCGAGCCGCCTTGTGATTCGAAGTCGCCGCGAAGTTGATTCAGATCTGCCCAGATTTCAGAATTGGCCGCAGATTCACCGTCGACGAACACACCCACGACTTGCCATTCGCCACGGCCGAAACGGATCGATTGTCCGACGCGTGCGGCCGGATATCGCGTTGCGATCCCGTCGCCAACGACGATCTCGCGCTTGCCCGGTTCGCTCCAACGGCCTTGCTTGAGCTTCGCGCCTTCGCGCATTTTTACGCCCACCGGGAGCATGCCGCGAACGGTCACGTTCATGCCGTTTGGATTTTCCTGGCTCGGCAAATTGACGATCGTGATGCCTTCCGGCGATGCCATCTGCTCGCCATCCTTCGACTGCGCGATGCCGGGCAACTGCTTGACGATCTGAAATGCTTCCTCTTTCAGTTGCGAGTTCAGCTCAGCATCAGTGCCTTTCCGCAACACGAGGACTTGAAGCGGATGCCCCGATCCGGCGAACACGGCGGACATGCCGTACGTCATGGCGATTGACGTCACCAGCACGGCCACAGTCAATCCGATCCCCAGCGCGGTCATGAAAGTGGTGGCTTTGCGCTCGCCAAGGTTGCGGAGGTTATAGCGAATCGGAATTCCCATGGATCAAACGCCTTACCCGACAAAACGAAGCGATTCGACAATGTTTCGGCGTGATGCGAAGTATGCCGGCACGAATGCCGAAACCAGCCCGATCAACACCGCAGTGCCCGCCACGACAAGCGATGCTTCCCAGCGGAATCGCATCGAGTCACCCCACGGTCCCATTCCCGCAGCGGCTGCCGAGGTCAGACCGAAAGTGATCGCCATGCCAACAAGTCCGCCGATGAGGGCGATGAATACGGATTCACCCAGCACCATCCACAGGATCTCGCTCGGCGTGTAGCCAAGCGTTCGCAGCATCGCCATTTCCCGCGTCCGCTCGCGCACGCTCATCGCCACGGTGTTCGCGGAGACCAGAAGAATCGTGAACGTGACGGCAGCGCACACGACGGCGAGATACAGCTTGATGTTGCCGAGGAACGCCATGAACGACAGGCCAAACTCGCGCTCCGTTTCGGTCTTGGTCGGTGCGGGAGAATTGTCGAACATTGTGTCGACCGCGCGCGCCACGCGACGCACGTCGTCCGCAGAATTTGCGAGAATCGCATAAGTGCCCACGGTGTCGCCGCCGCCGTCGGCCTTCAACAGTTCATCGAGATACTGCCGGTGGAACATCAAGCACTCGCCGTTCTTCGGATGCCCGTAGATCATCTCGACGGTCATCTCGAGGTTGACCGGATAAATGTCGCCGGTGATGTTGACGCGATCGCCAAGCTTCATGTTGTGCTGATCAGCGATTTTCTTGCCGACCGCGCAGCCGGTGCGGTTTCGCTGAAACGCCGTCCACTGTTCCGGCGGGGCGATGTAATCGAGACGGACTTTCTGGATCTCGGCCGGATCGACGGCGAATCGCGCGAAAAAGTTCTCGGGCTTGTTGTCTTTATATACGCCCTGAAACCACGACCACGCCGACACCGCTTTTACACCGTCGATCGACGCGATGCGCGCCTGATAGCTCGCCGGTACCGGATTGGTCAGCGAGACCTTGTGTCGCGTGATCAGTCGCAGCGCTTCGGAGGGCGACGACTGCTCGGCGAAGAAGAACCCCTGATACAGCGCGACCAGCAGTCCCAGAACAGCTAGCGAAACCGCAGTGCTCGCCAGCGTAAGCAAGCTGCGGCGGCGGCTGCGGAGCACGTTGCGGAGAATGAGCGGCGCGAGTCGAAGCATGAGGCGGACAACCACTTAACTCAACTGTGACGGGGATCAAAACCGGCGACAATTGCATCGTAATCAACGCCGCCGACCGCGTCCAATTCTCACCCGCTTTTGTTCAGTTTTTGTTAGACTCCCAGACGCATGCAACGATTTCATCGGACGCGATCGATCTTTGTTGCCGCGGTCGCGGGGTGTGCGGCATCCGCGTTGGGGGCCGGCGATATCCCATATCACAAGGGCCTCGATCTGGCGCTGTTCTCGCAGACGGTTGATCCGAGCCGCCTCAATTTCTTCCTCGACAACGCCGCCGCAATGGGGGTTGATCATCTGTCGATCAACCATTGGTGGTTTCAGGACAACATCAACTCGACGCAGATCGCGCCGAACTTTTCCAAGTACAGCGCCAGCGATGACACGATCCGGCAGGTGATCGACGCAGCCCACGCGCGCGGAATGGCCGTGCAGCTTCGGCCGATCGTAGATCTGGCGAACGATCCATCCCACTGGCGCGGCGAGATCACCGGCGGAAGCTCCTGGTTCAACAATGCCGGTGGTTACGGCGACTACATCCGTCACATGGCGGACATCGCGCAAGCGAAAAACGTCGAGCTGTTCAGCATGGGAGTGGAGCTCGAAACGGTTCAAACGCAGGAAACGAACTGGCGAAATCTTGTGACCGATGTGCGATCGCGCTTCGACGGAGATCTCGTCTACGGCGCGAACTGGGGAAATCCGGCCGTCGGGAACACCGTGAACTGGTGGGACGCCGTCGATTACGTCGGCATCGACGCATACTACCCACTGACCGGCGTGAACAATCCGACGCCCGCGCAGTTGCTCAGCGCGTGGACGGCGCGCGCGAATCAGATCGAGGCGTGGCGAAACAGCGTCGCGCCGACAAAACAAATCCTGTTCACGGAAGTCGGCTATCAGGCGCTCGACGGCGCGAACGCGGCGCCGTACGGCGCGACATCCAGCACGGTCGATATGCGAGAGCAGGCCGACTGCTATCGGGCGCTGCTCATCGCGCTGAGCGGCCGATCGTGGTTCAGCGGGGCGTACTGGTGGGCGTGGGATCCGAACAATGTGCACCCAGCCGCGGGCGATTACGAGAATTTCGGCAAGCCCGCGTACGACGTGATGGGATCGTTCTACGTGCCCGGCTACACGATCGGCGGAAACTGGACCGGCGCGGGCGGCGCGAACTTCTCGGCCGCGAACAGTTGGAGCAACGGAACCGTGCCGGGAAACCTGACGGCCGTTACGTTCAACTCCAGCGGCGGCGGCAACACGAACATCAATCTGGGCGGGGCGATCAACCTGGCGCGCCTCACGTTCGATACCAGCAGCACGGCCGCGCACACGTTTCAGGCGGGCGGCACGATCACGCTGAACTCTGGCGGCGGGATCACGATCACCAACACCGTCATCACCACGCAGACCTTCAACAACGCGTTCGCGCTGTCCGGCCCGACGATCTTCGCGAACTGGAGCGCGACGAACCTCCAGCGGCTTACGATCAACGGCCCGATCACGTCGGCGACGACGACGCGAAACCAGTTGGCACTCTTCGGCAACGGCAGCGGCCAACTCAATGGTGCAATCACTGATGGCGTCGGCACGATCGCGCTGTTCAAAGCCGGCGACGGAACATGGGCCGTCAGCGGCAACAACACGTTTTCGGGCGCGACATATATCGGCTCGG
>JACMJD010000280.1 GCA_014380825.1 Phycisphaerae bacterium
AACACCGAACGCATCGCGCTCAAGCGGCTTCAGGAGCGTCTGACGCAGGCGCTTCCGGATCTGCCGTGCGTCCTGAGTCAGAAAGATCGCGACCCGTTTGCGGTTCACTGAGCGCGGCCTGCTCGTCCGCGGAGATGTCCGGGCTGGCGCTGGTCCGTGCGATCGCGTCGGTGATCGCGACGCCCTTCTCGATCCACAGATCCGCGAACTTGTCGAGCTGTTCCTCGGCGCGCCGCAGCGTGACCTGAGCCAATCCAAGAATCGCGCGTTGGGTCGGTGCATCGTGATGCGCGAGCTGTTCGTCGCCGGAAATCGACAGCATTCGCTCGGTCAGCACGATGAAATCATGCCACAGGCCAAGCGAATCCTGCATCCGCTTGAATGACTTCATCACCTCGCCGCTGAACGCGAAGCCCTGCACGCGAGCCATCTCCAGCGTGTAGCGCAGCGACTTGCCCGCGATGCGAATCGCATGTGGATCGACGCGCTCGCCTACAATGGTCGAGGGTTCATCGCTGCTGAGCGGCGCAACCAGACGGTTCGATTCCTTCGCGAACGTCGCGATCTGCCTCGCAAGCGAATCGCTCAGCAGCGAATTGGTAATGGCCGTCGCTTCGCTGATGTCGTCGCGCACGCCCCACCACGTTCCGAGCTTGGCCAGCATCTTGCCCGGCGGAGCGGTGTCGCGGGCATCGCTCACGGCACCTTTGCGGAATTCTTCGACCCGAACCTCCAGCCAGTCGATCGCAGTCGCGCGGTCTGGGTCTGCGTCCTTCGCCAACTCGCGTAGGTGATCGCCCATCACATCCAGATCGCGCAGCGGACCGAGCCGACGGCGCAGCTTGCGGAGCGTATTCGCGAACGGACGCAGGCGGCGATGATCGATTGCTGTCTCCAGCAAGTCGAGCGCCGCTTTCAGCCGTCGCGTCGCGACGCGCGCATCATGGATCGCATCGGCATCGCTGCCCCGAATGGCGCCGGGGATCAGTCGGCGCAGATGCTCGACCAGCTCGTCCAGATACGTCAGCAACGCAGGCGGCGCCGGATCATTTTCGTGCTTCTCGTGCGACATGCGCTCACTATTAGAAGAGATGAACGCCAAGAACGCCAAGGTCAGGGAAGAAATGACGGATGGCGCTTTTCGCTTCAGATCTTGGCGTTCTTAGTGTCTTGGCGTTCATTTCTCTTCCTCGCGAGCGTAGAATTCGGACCTCTTACAGGAAGTGAAGGGAAAATTGGCGGAGCTGAAGCGAACTGAGCTATCGGTCAGGCAAGAACGGGCGATCCTCGTCGGCGTGATCCTTCCGCGGTCGACGGCCGATCCGCGCGATCCGATGGGCGAGCTGGCTTCGCTGGCGCGAACGGCGGGCGCGAAGGTCATGGGCTCAATCATCCAGAACCGCGCCCGGCCCGATCCGGGAACGTACATCGGCAGCGGCAAGGCGATTGAGATCGCGCACCTTTGCAAGATGCACGAGGCGGACGTCGTCGTCTTCGACAACGACCTCTCGCCCTCGCAGATCGGCGAGCTGGAAAAAATCATCAACGAGGAAATCGGCACCCCGCGCGGCGAAGCAGGCGTGAAAGTGCTCGATCGCAGCGAGCTGATCCTCGACATCTTCGCCACCCGCGCCCACACCAGCGAAGCGAAATTGCAGGTCGAGCTGGCGCAGATGGAATACACGTATCCTCGCCTGATGAAAATGTGGAGCCATCTGGAGCGCATCCAGGGCGGCGCCGGCGCGGGCATGGGGATCGGCACGCGCGGCCCGGGTGAAACGCAGCTTGAGACAGACCGTCGATTGGTGCGTAAGCGGATCTCCGTCCTCAAATCTCAGATCGAGAAGGTTCAGGATCGTAAGACGAGGCTTGTCTCGGAACGCACGCGGCAGCACTTCACGGTATGCGTCGTCGGGTACACGAACGCCGGCAAGAGCACGCTGTTCAACACGCTGACCGCGGCCGGCACGTATGCGGATAACAAACTCTTTGCAACGCTGGACACCAAGACACGCGCCTGGAAACTGGAAAAAGGCACGGAAGTGATGTTGAGCGACACGGTCGGTTTCGTGCGCGATCTGCCGCACGGACTGGTTGCCAGCTTCCGCGCGACGCTGGAAGAAGCGGTGCACGCGGATCTCCTGCTGCACGTGCTCGACGTCGGCCATCCGCACGCGCAGCAGCAGTATGAATCGGTCCACAAGGTGCTGAAGGAAATCGGTGCAGTCGACAAACCCGAGCTCCTGCTGCTCAACAAGATCGACACCGACGAAGGCGAAGAGAATCGTCACTTCTGGAAAACGCTTCATCCCGATGCGATCGCCATCAGCGCGAAAACCGGCCGCGGGACCGAAGATCTACAGGAGGCCGTGTACAACGTCGTTCGCGGCCAGCAGGTGAACGTGCTGCTTGAAGCCGACGTGACGAACGGGCGGCTGCTCGCGTTCCTCGAATCGAACACCCGAGTGACCGAGCGCGAATTCACCGATGGCCGCGTGCAGATCCGCGCGGTCATGGGTAAGAAAACGCTGGCCGACCTGGCGCGCAACGATCAGGTCGAGGTGATCTCCGTGGGCGCGGCTTGACGATCGCGCCGCGTGTTCCGATCATCCACCTCCAATGCTCCCAGACCTGCCGGGCGTACTCATCGCGATGGTGCTGTTCGCGCTGGTCGCGATCGCGCCAGGATGGGCCATCGCTTACTGGACGAACCTCCTTAACTTCCGCAGCCGATTCTTCACCTTCAAGCTGGCGATCGCGCTGGCGGCGTCGCTTGCGTTTTCGCCCATTCTGCTCGTGCTGATCGCGCGGTGGACGAACCTGCACGTGGGCGCGGCGCTGATCATGCTCTTCGCGGTGCTGGCGGTCGTCGCGATGTTCAATGACATGCGCTGGCAGCGCCGGATCGAACGCGCCGAGCGGATCCAACATGCGCGCCGGCGATGGCTGCGCATCGTGGTCAACATCGCGCTCGTCTGGATGGTCATCGTCCTGGCCTGGCTGCTCGACGTGCGCGTGCAGAATCGGCTGTACATGAGCGTGCCGTGGGTCGATCACTCCAAGCGCGTCGCTTGGATCGACGCGATCATGCGCACCGGCGTGCCGCCGACTAATCCGTCCACGCATCCCGGGCAGCCGATCAAGATGTTCTATTACTACGGCTGGTACGTCTGGTCCGCCACCGTGCAGACGCTGGGCGGCGGATTGATTCGGCCGCTGCACGCGCTCGTCGCCGGCGTGGTGTGGAGCGGCTGGGCGTTCATCGGATCGCTCGCTCTAGCACTGCGATACCTCGGCGGCGTGCGCACGAGGCGACTTCGTCAAAGCTGGCTCGTCGCAACGCTTCTCCTGTGCGTCACCGGATTGGACATCGGACACGGTCTGCTCCGGCTGTACAACTTTCTCACGGCAGGCGGCGCCGCGAACCCGCCACGCACGACCGAATGGTGGAACGAACAGGTCACCGGCTTCTTCGACATGATGCTCTGGGTGCCGCACCACGTGTGTGGCGTCGTCGTCGGGATCTTCGCGCTGAGCCTGCTCCGCTGGATGATTTCCAGCGACGCGCCGCGAAGACACGGCGCGATCATCGCGGCGCACGTCACGTTGGCCGTCTCGCTCGCGTCGCTGGCGACGGTGTCGCTGTACGTCGCGTTGCCGCTGGGAATCTTCCTCGCCTGTTACACCATGTGGTGCCTGTTCGCGCGCCGCACTCGCGAGGCGATGACGCTGATCGGCGCGGCCGTGCTCGCGTTGCTACTGGCGGCGCAGTTCTTGTACGACCTGCTCACCGCCCCCGGCGCGGGCTCGGCCGTCGCGTTTACGATTCGCGAATTCACACCCATCACCATCATCCTCCGTTCGCGCACGAGCCCGACAATCGTCTCGCTCGTGAACTTCGCGCTCCTCCCGTTCAACTGGTTCATGGAATTCGGATTCTTCCTCATCGCCGGCATCGTCTATTGGTTCTGGCGGCGAGCGCAAAAGCGCCCGGTCGATCGGTTTGCGGCGGGCCTCTTCTGGACCAGCATTCTCGTCGCCAGCTTTCTTCGCTCGACGATCGGCGGGAACGATCTTGGGTGGCGAAGCATCATGTGGGCACAGATCGTCCTGCTGGTCTGGGCTGTCGAACCGGCGATCGCGGTGTGGTCCGGTTTGTTCGGAACCAAATCCCCCAGCGCCGATGCCGAATCACTGCTCGACCGGTTTCCACGCACCATCTCGGCGCTGCTCCTGTTGCTCGTGCTGGGCGTCGCCTCCACTGCTTACGATATGTTCCTCCTCCGATTCTCGTTCGCGCTCTGGCCGGACAAGGAAGTCGAACCGCCCCGCGCGCTGGCCGTTCGAGAGGCACACGAATGGGTCAGCAACAACCTGCCTACGGATGCGATCGTTCAGCACAACCTGAACATCGCGCTGGACGTCTTCGCCGGTCACTACGGGAATCGTCAGGTCGTCTTCGCTGAACCGATCGCGCTCAACGCGCAGGGGATCGACGTCAAGCAATTTCAAGTGATGGCCACCGACGTCTACCGGGTGTTCATGACAAACAAATCCCCACAAGAGGTGCACAACCTCGCCGACCGATTTGGCATCACGGCATTCGTGGCAAAGGACACCGACGCCAACTGGACCCGCAAAGACAGTTGGTTCTGGACACAGCCGGCGATCTACGAGAACTCGTACGTGCGAATCATCGCAACTAAGGATCTGCTCGCGCCCGCGACCCAGCCGTCAACGCGCTGAAACTCGCATCGCCTGTGCGAACACCTCCAGCATCGTGCGTTGTTCCGGGCCGGCCTTCACGGCAAATCGAATCGCCCGGTCGCCCATGCTGCGGCCCATGCCAGACGCATCGCGGATGAAGACGCCTCGCTCGCGGCATCGTTCGACGATGCTGGCGGCGCTCGCCGCGTCGGGCGGCAGATGCGTGAGCAGAAAATTTGCGCAGCCTTCAACGACATCCACATTCAGCCCTTCCAGGGATCGCTGCAACGACTTGCGCAACGCGTGCGTTTGTCGATATCGCTGGGCGTAATACTGCGGGTCGCGCAGCGCCTCGACCGCCCCCACCTGCGCGGGCAGGCCGATCACCCAGGGTGGCGTGATCGTGCGCAACGAGGCGATTTCGCTCGCCGGGCCGCACAGGTACGCGGCTCGCATTCCACTCAGGGCGTAGACTTTCGACATCGATTTGCAGATGAAGACGTTCCGGCTCGCCGTCGCGAACTGCTCGAGCGAATGCTCGGCCGCCCCGACGTAGTCGATGTACGTCTCGTCGATCCAGACTCGGCCTACGGTGTCACAACTGCGTGACAGACTCGCCGCCAAGGCTTTGAGAACGCCCGGCGCGGGCGCGAACCACGCATCAAGCACGTCCGCGTTGATCACTCGCTGGTGGCGCGAGAGATGGGAAAAGTCGGTGCCGATCGCATCGAAGAACGCCCCGCCGTGAAAGCATTCGACCGGTGAACTTGCCTCGCTCCGGCGTTTCGGTTGTTTACCAGCTTTCGCCTTGCTCGGGGGACCATGTCCAGGCGTCGGCGCCCTGCTTGATGAGGATGTAGTCTCGCGCGTTGATACGGTGGGATTCGTCCCGGATGGGTTTGATGGTTTCACCTTCCGCCCAGATCTCGACGTCGCGCAGAGCATCGAACCGTTGACGGGCCACGCGGGTCGCGAAGCGCTTGCACCATCCGATGATCACTTTGATCTGATCAAAGTCGTTCGGCAACGACACGAGCTGGTGCGAACGGGTGGAATTGACCGACGCGGCTTGAACCGTGTGCCCGCGCGAACTTAAGTTCTCCACGATCGCGCGCCCCACGACCGCAAATGCTCCGGACGGAAGGAAGGTGGGAGGTGCGGAATGTTCGAGTTGATAAATATGCAACCTCGCGTGCTCTCCGCGCGGTTCTGGGTTGCGGTAATCGCCCGAGGAATAAATGCGATGCCCGCGGGATCGGAAGCCCTTTGGATCGCCGTGCAACCAAATGCTGTGGGTGTTGATCACGATATGAAAGAGGCGCTGACCACCCGACGTGGTCACACTCCCCTTGATGCGCGACCGGATTCTTTCTTTTGATTCCTATTGATTCCGGCCCATCCGGTCGCACAGCGACCGGCGTCGCGCGTCGGGATTTCACTTCCCGCAATAGTCTACCAGCCGCGCGATCTCGCTTCTCAGATCCTTCCGGTGGACGACGAAATCGATGAAGCCGTGTTCCTGTAAGAACTCGCTGCGCTGGAAGCCTTCGGGCAGCTCGACGCGGATTGTCGCGGCGATCGTTCTGGGGCCGGCGAAGCCGATCATGGCTTTGGGTTCGGCGATGATGAAATCGCCCAGCATCGCGAAGCTCGCGGTCACGCCGCCGGTCGTTGGATCGGTGAGAAGTGAGATGAAGAGTCCGCCGACGTCGTCGTAGCGCGCCAGCGCGGCGCTGGTCTTGGCCATCTGCATCAGGCTGAGCGTGCTCTCCTGCATGCGGGCGCCGCCGGAGCAGCACGAGATCAGCAGCGGGAGTTTTTCCTCGGCGGCGGCTTCGATCGTGCGTGTGATTTTCTCGCCCACCACGCTGCCCATCGAGCCCATCATGAAATCGCCATCCATCACCGCGATCATGATCGGGCGACCTTTGATGAATGCCTTGCCGCACAGGACGGCATCCTTGTTTCCGGTCTTAAGCTGCTCGGCCTTCAGTCGATCCTTGTATGCCTTGCGATCGACGAACTTCAGCGGGTCCGCCGGCTCCATGTCGTCGAACATTTCTTCGAAGCTGCCCGGATCGACCAGGATTTTCACACGTGCGGCGGCGGGGATGCGAAAGTGATGCTGACACTGCGGGCAGACGTGCATCGCTTCTTCGACGACTTTACGAAACAGCATGTCGCCGCAATCCGGACAGCGCAGCCACAGGCCTTCGGGAATCCCTTCCTTGCGGGTTGCGGCAGGCTCGTTGGTGTTCGGCGCTTGCGACATACTACCTCAATGATGCCCGACGACGCGAGCGAGACGACTCACTTGCCGGCCACGCGTTTGAGCGCGTCAGCATCGAGTTCAATCGTCTCCAACGGAGCGGCTTCGTGCAAGTGCTCGGCGATCTGATCGAGCGATTCGCCGATCAGAATGCCCGCGGCCACGCGCATCGACATCGGTCGCAGCGCGATCGCGATCGTCGTTTCGCGATTTCGCCAGCCGATGCTGCGCAGCGCGCCGGCGAGCCGATGAAACGCATCGGTCAGCGGCTCGCCATCCGGTGGATTGACCGCCGCCGGATGTCTTTCCCACTGCACGAACGCCTTTGGAAAGCGCGAACGAAGCTCGTTGCGCGTCAGCCCCTGCCACAGGCCGACGTCGATCTCATCGAGATCCGCATGATCGCGCGGCCGAAGGTTGAACTTCGTCGCGATGAGCTTGGCGGTCTCATCGCACGCTTCGTTTCGCTTGGCGCGATAAACGACCACCGGCGGATGGGGAAGCTGATCGATCGTGTTCTGAATCCAAACCCGCGCTTCGGGTTGAAGCGGCAACGAATGCCGGCCACCGAGCCGCCCTTCGATATCCCACGGCGTCGGCCCGGCTTGAATCAACAACACGCGCGTCATGTGCAAATCCTAATTACGTAAGTACGTCATTACGTAACTACAGTCTGCTCCGCAGTTCCGCCACCGCAGCCGCCCGATCGGGCTTTTCGAAAATCGCACTGGCCACGACAAACCAATCGACGCCTGCATCGCGCGCGGACGCGATCGTCTCGGCGTTGATTCCGCCGTCGATCTCCAGACGCTGATTTGGTCGTAATCGCTTTTTCACTTCGCGCGCCTTGGGTAACACTTCCGGCATGAATTTCTGCCCGGAGAAACCGGGCACGACTGACATGATGAGCACAACGTCAACTTCATCCAACGCCGGAAATATCGCATCGACCGGCGTGGCGGGCCGAAGCGTGATTCCGACGTGGCAGCCCAGCTTGCGAATCTCCCGCGCCACGGCCACGGCGTCATCCACCGCTTCGACATGAAATGTAATATTGTTCGCCCCGGCCTTCACCATCGCCGGCGCGTAACGGAGCGGTTCGGAAATCATCAGGTGAGCGTCGAGATAGCGATCGGTCGAGCGGCGAGTCGCCGCGATGACCGCGGGACCGAAGCTGATGTTCGGCACGAAATGGCCGTCCATCACGTCAAGATGGAGAAAGTCCGCGCCGCCGCGGAGGACTTCGTCGATCTCGCTGCCGAGCTT
>JACMJD010000281.1 GCA_014380825.1 Phycisphaerae bacterium
ACCGCCGGCCGCGCCCGAATCACCGTGAGCGCCGGTGTCGCCCGGTCGTCGCATGAAGCGGTCGTACGCGTATCCGCCCAGCGCGCCGCCCAGCAGTCCGCCGAGCAGTCCGCGGCCCATCCCCGAGCCTGGCGCTTGTTGATATCCGCCTTGCTGCCCGTACGGCGCGTTGGGATCGCCGGGCGCACCGTAGCGCCCCTGCTGACCGGGCATGGACTGCGCGCTGCGGCTGCGCATCACGCGAAAGAGGATGAACACGAGCAGCACAGCGCCGCCGATGCAAATCCAACTGGTCATTCCGCCGAGGGGATTTGAAGTCCGCACCGGAGCGCCGCCGCCGGAGTTTCCGCCAGGCAAGGTGCGCGACGAATCCGATCCACGATCAACAGGCGCGGGCGCGGCTGCGGGCCCCGCGGCGCTCCCGCTGCCGCGCGGCATGCTTTGAGCAAACGTAGCGCGCACGTGCTCCACGCCGCTCAGCAATCCTTGATCGAATTCCTTGCTTTTGAACGATGACGTCAAGATCGACTGAAGCTGATCCGCATCTCTCTGGATGAACGCCTGCTGGATCGTGTTCTTACCCACGCGCACCTGCACATACGCCGGATCACGCGAGATCAGCACGATCACACCGTCCACCTTCGCCGCCTTTGCTCGCTCATCCGCCAGCCGCAAAAAGAACTGGGCGCGCTGATCCGGGCGGTATTGCGACTTCAGCTCGTCCGGGATAGTCGGAATCGTATCGACGTAGAAGTCCTTCCCACGATCGCGCTTAATCTGCGCGATCATGTCGTTGGCCTTGTTCACCGCGCCGGTGGAGAAGAATCCGGCCTTGTCATCGACGCGCGGATTGTCCATTGCCTGGACTGAGCTGGCGGCCAGTGCGACGGCGAGCAGCAGCGTGTACGACAGCTGTGCGAAGGTGAATCGAGCTGGGAATCGAGCAGCGTTGTTCATTGCGGCGTCTCCTGTTACGTGCAGAGCATATGTCGCGCCGCTCGGGCGCGGACCGTATAATCTCCCTCCGTTCCTGTAATTTCTCCTGCAAAGCGCGGACCTGGCGACTAGGCCGAGAGGACTAAAACATGACCGTCATCGAACGCGCCCTGCACAAGACCGTGAGCACCGACACGCCTTGGGAACCGGTGATGGGTTATTCGCGCGCCGTTCGGGCGGGGAACGTGGTCGCGGTCACGGGCACGGTGGGCATACTGCCGGATGGGTCGTATCCGCCGACGATCGAAGAGCAGACGCGACGATCGCTGGAAATCATCCGCGCGGCGATCGAAGCACTGGGCGGCCGAATTGAGCAAGTGATCCGCACGCGGATTTTCACGACCGACATCAGTCAGTGGAAAAAGATCGCCAGCGTACACGGCCAGGTGTTCGCGGAGATCCGCCCGGCGACGACGCTTGTCGAGGTGCGACGATTGATCGACGACCGCGCGCTGCTGGAGATCGAAGCGGATGCGATTGTTGAGGGGTGAACGGAATCCTGCGGCTGCGCTTCGGAAGCGCAGCCGCAGGATTACGCCGCGGACGCAGTGATCGCGTCGTCCGCACGAACAACACGATTTCGCCCGTCCTGCTTCGCGCGATACAGCGCGGCGTCGGCACGGTCGAGCAGTGTTTTCTCATCCTGATCCGCGCTCCAATGAGCAACCCCGAAGCTCGCCGTGACGTGCATCGCGTCGGCGCGCGTGCCGATGCTGGTGGTTGAGATCGCCACCCGCAATCGTTCGCCAAGCTCGGCCGCGCCGGTCATGGATGAGTTGGGCACGATCACCGCGAACTCTTCACCGCCATAACGGCACAGGATATCTTCGGTGCGCACGACACCACCCATCGTCGCCGAGACGCAGCGCAGCACTTCATCGCCAAAGGTGTGGCCGAACTTGTCGTTGCAGGATTTGAAGTGATCGAGGTCGCCCAGAATGCACGCCAGCGGACGTTTCGTCCGCCGCGCCATCGATATCTCCTCGGTCAATCGTCGATCGAAGTAGCGGCGATTCCACAAGCCAGTCAGGCCGTCGATCATCGCTTTGCGCGACAGCAGGTCGAGCAGATACTTCGTCCGCAGCGACGACCGCACGCGCGCCCGCAACTCCGCGGGATCGAACGGTTTGGTGATGTAATCAACCGCGCCAAGCTCAAGCCCTTTGATCTTCTCTTCGGTGGATGAAGCACCGGTGAGAAAGATCACCGGGACATCCATCGTGCGTTCGTCCGCCTTCAGTTGGCGGCAGACCTCGAAGCCGTTCATGTCGGGCATGTCGACGTCGAGAAGGATGACGTCCGGCGGATTATCCTGCGCCGCTTTCAGGCCGGTGAAACCGTTATGCGCGGAGTGAAGCTCCACGTCTTCGCCCGCCAACCGCACGCGCACGAGTGCGTGGATCGGCTGTGAGTCATCAATGATTAGGACGCGCTGGTGCATGATTGATTCCTCCGTTCACCCCGACGGCACTTCGACGAATCCTTCGACGCGTCGAAGCAGATTCGTCAGTTCCTCAACTTGCCGGGCGATCTTCTCGAACGGCTCGTCTGCGATGATGCCGCTCTCGGTCGCGCGTGCGACGTTGGTGATCTCATTGAAGCCGTATCCGCCGCCCGCGCCCTTAAGCTGATGCACGGCGCGGCGAAGCTCGTCGAGATTGCGCTCCTTGACGAACGAACTGAGCAACTCAACTTGCTTCGGCAACCTCGCGACAAAGTCGCCGATGATTTCGGCCATATCCGCGTCGTCTTGCAACGAACTGCGCACCTTCGCAAGTGCAGGCTTCGTCGCCGGCGACGCCGTTGACTCCGTATCGCCGGCAATGAACTTCGCGCACATGCGGATCAGCGTGTCGCGGTCGATCGGCTTGGTCAGATACTCGTTGCAGCCGGCCGACAGGCACTTCTCGCGATCGGCGCTCATCGCGTGCGCGGTCAGCGCGATGATCGGGAACGTGTAGCCGCGCTGCCGCAGCTTCGCGGTCGCGCCGTAGCCGTCAAGCTCAGGCATCTGCATATCCATCAGAATCAGATGGAACGGCTGCCCCGAATCCTTTGCGGTGGTGGCGCGCTCGACCGCGATTCGACCGTTGTCGGCGACCGTTACCTCCGCCCCTGCTTTGCGAAGCAGGAGCGAAATCAACCGCTGATTGTCGATGCCATCCTCGGCTAACAAGATTCGTCCGGTGATTTTCATGGCTGCCTGCGTTCCAGTTTCGGGTGGTGGCATGAACATGGCTTCAGTGGCGTTCTCCAGCATGACCACGTTAACGAGCGGACCCGTCCGCGCGGCAAGGGTGAACGACGAGCCGGCGCCTGGCGAACTACGCACCATGATCGTTCCGCCAAGCATTTCCGAGAGACGCTTTGAAATTGCCAAACCAAGTCCCGTGCCGCCGAACCGGCGAGTGGTCGATGCGTCTGCCTGCGTAAAGGACTCAAACAACTTCGTCTGCTGCTCGTCCGTCATGCCCACGCCGGTGTCGCGCACTTCAAAGTACATCGTGCCGCCGGATGAACGTGATGTTCCTGCTGCGAAGCGCGCGACGATCTTTACGCCGCCCTTCTCGGTGAACTTGATTGCGTTGCCGACGAGGTTAAGCAGGATCTGTCGCAGTCGCGTCGGGTCCGATAGAATTTTTTCCGGAATCGGCCCGTCAAACTCCACGTCGAAGCCAATGCCGCGCTCCACCGCTTTGACGCGCATCAGCGACGCAATCTCGCCCACGATCAGCGCCGGCGAGCAGTCGATCATCTCGAGCACGAGCCGGCCGGATTCGATCTTGGAGATATCCAGGATGTCGTTGATCAGCGTCAGCAGATGATCGCCGTTGCGACGGATCGTCTGCACATAGTTGAGCCGATCGCTTTCGGTTTGCGTGGGATCGAGCAGCAGATCGGCGTAGCCGACGATCGCGGTCATCGGCGTGCGAATCTCGTGGCTCATGTTCGCCAGGAACATGCTCTTGGCGCTGTTGGCGCCCTCGGCCGCGTCGCGAGCGCGCTGAAGCGCGCCGGTCATCGTGGCCAGTTCGGCGTTTCGCTGCCCGATCTCGCGGGTGCGCTCCTCGACGCGCACTTCAAGCTCGGATTGATACTTGCGAAGCTCTTCAGTCGTCGCTTCCAGCGAACGCTTGCTCGATTCCAGTTCCGCTTGTCGCACCGCCATGGCGCGCATCTCGCGAACCTGTCGCATACATGCGATCACCAGCACGATGTCTTCGAAGAGCACCCACACGGCGTGTTCCAGCGATCGCCAGGTCGAAGCCCACGCCACGCCGTAGACCGATTCGGGCCAGAAGATTCCGCGAAGGAAGTGATCGGCGGCGATAACGACGGTCGCCGGTACGAGCACTCGCCAGTCGCGATAAAACGCGAGGAACGCGAGCGATCCGAAAATGTGGAAGTGCGTTTCGATCCGCCCGCCGCTGAGGTGGATCAGCAGGCCCGACCAGAGCATCTGCGCGACCGCGATGACGTAGCGCGTCATCCGCCGACCCGGTTTCAGCAACGCCAGCGCGATCGGCAAGCTGCTGAGAATTCCGCCGAGGATGATCGCGGTCCACATGTGCGGATGCACGCGGCTCGTCGCGCCTTCCCACGTGCGCGGCGAGATGACTGCCGCCATGCAAATCGCCGTCGCCCATTGCATCGCCATCAGCACGGCGAACATGCGATCTGTTCGAGATGCGACATCGTTGACGTGGCATTTGAACAACGCCTCGCTGCGAAGCACAACCGAAGTGTCCGCCGCGAGCGTGCTGTCGAGTTTATTGGGCATCGTCATTTTCATCTTTCTGGACACTCACCAAGTGGACAGCCGAACACGGGCGTGCGATCAGTCTTTGGTTGGCCGGCGAGCAGCAGCGCGGCGATCGCATCGCTGCCGGCGTTGTCTCCTTCATGTCCGCGCGACGCGGTCATCCCGCCACTGAATCGCAATCGACCACTCGCATCGAACGCGAAGGTCTGGCCGCTCGTGGCTGCGCCGAACTTTTTTGCCCACGCGCCGTCCTGATCGGTCAGCACGCGCGTGATCGGAATCTTCCTTGCGATGTCGAACGCGTCGCCGCGTTCCCAATCGCCGGGCGTGTCCGCGGGTTTCGTCAGCAGGACGAAGGCGCTGATCTTTCCTGGATGTCGCGCCGTGAGTTTCGCCAACTCGGCCAGCGTTGCGCGCGAACAGGGACAGTGCGGGTGAATGCTCACAACGAGCGTGAGCTCACGATCGGTCGGATGGAACGGCACGTCCGCCGGCCAATCGTGCGGCGACCGCCCGGCTTGGCCGGGCGTCATCGAATATCGCGCGAGCCCCGCGATCCCCGCCGAAACCAGCGCAGCCCAGACCACGATGCTGCCGACCCAGATCCAACGTTTGTTCAATTGGCGCGCGAACGTTCCCACACGATCTGATTCGGCCGTTTGCTCTGACCGAATAACGCTCTGCGATAAGGTGCCCCACAATTTGTCTTATCGGACGCGCGTCGCGCAACAGGCGGGCTACTTGAACATCTTCATCTGACGTCGCTCCAGGGCGAACTTCGTGCTCGCCTGGTCAACGGGGATCTTGTACTGCCCGCTCCAGCAGGCGGTGCAGCAGTGCCGGGCGGGCGTGGTCACGCAGGACAACATGCCTTCCAGCGACAGGTACGCCAGCGAATCGATCTCGAGGAATTTGCAGATCTCGTCGACCGTTCGGTTGTGCGCGATCAGCTCGCTGGTCGTCGCGAAATCGATCCCGTAAAAGCACGGATGTCGAATGGGCGGGCACGAGACGCGCAGGTGGATCTCCTTCGCGCCGGCGCGACGAAGGGCTCTCATCTTCGATCGCGTCGTCGTGCCGCGCACGATCGAATCGTCGACGACGATGATCCGCTTGCCCTCGATCAGCTCGCCGATGATGTTCAGCTTCAGCGCAACGGCCATGTCGCGCTGGATCTGGCTGGGCAGGATGAACGTGCGCCCGACAAAGCGGTTCGGGACGATTCCTTCTTCGAACGTGATGCCGGATTCCTTCGCGTAGCCGAGCGCCGCGCTACGGCCGGAGTCGGGCATCGGGATCACGCAGTCGGCCGCCACACCACTCTCGCGCGCCAGTTGCCGGCCCATCGCTTCGCGCGCCAGGTGAACGTTCTGTCCGAAGATCTTGCTGGCAGGGTTTGCGAAATACACGTGCTCGAACACGCAGCGCGCGCCCTGCTCGGCCGGCGCCTCGTACGTGCGCGAATGCAGTCCGTTGTCGTCGATGCGGACGATCTCGCCCGGCTCGATCTCTCGAATGTACGTTGCGCCGATCGCGTCGAACGCGCACGTCTCGCTCGCCACGCACCAGTGACCCTCCGCGGACTTGCCGAGCACGAGTGGCCGAATGCCCCACGGATCGCGCACCGCCTCGATCCGATCCGGAAACAGGAACAGCAGACTGAACGCGCCCTGCAATTGCCGCAGCACGTGCGGTAGCGGATCAGGCTTATTCAAATATTCCGGCTTGGCCAGCAGGTGTACGATGATCTCCGTGTCCGTCGTGCTCTGAAAAATGTGGCCTTGCTCTTCATACTCCGCGCGAAGCACCTGCGCGTTGATCAGATTCCCGTTGTGCGCGACCGCGACGGGCCCCAGCGAATACGATCGCAACAACGGCTGCGCGTTGCACAGCTTGCTCGATCCGGTCGTCGAATATCGAACGTGTCCGATCCCCGCGTGCCCGACCAGCTCTTCTTCCAACTGTCGCGGCGTGAACACCTGCGACACCAACCCCATCCCGGCGTGGCCGTGCAGCTCGTTCCCATCGGTCGTTACGATCCCCGCCGACTCCTGCCCGCGATGCTGCTGCGCAAAACTCCCCTGATAACAAAACCGCGACGCGTTCTTCGGGCCCCAGATTCCGAACAGGCCGCACTTTTCCTTTTTTTCGATTTCTTCGGGAACGAACGTTGGCAGAGAGATGGAATCCACGTGGTCTCGCACAATAGAGATGCGGTACATGAGAGTCAAACCGGCTTGAGTTCTCCGTGCAATCCGACCACCATCATCGATAACACATGCGTGGCAAGCCCAAGAAAACGCCTCGGCAGAAAGATCTGACCAGCGATTACATGTCCGGATCGCTGGATGAAGATCGCGTGGAATCGCAGGAGCGGTTCACCGATCGCTCCAAGCACGCCCAGCGCGACAAGATGATGAAGACCGCCGAGATGCGCGCCGGCGCTGAGCAGGCGGCGGGCGATGTCGAGGCGCTGCCTGTC
Organism: Phycisphaerae bacterium; assembly: GCA_014380825.1. The sequence goes on from JACMJD010000281.1 coordinate 7,242, forward strand.
GGGCGGGTCATTCAAATCTACTCGCTGTACTGCAATGTTCTTCATGAGGGTCACACCTACCTTTGCGTGATCCGCAAGACGATGGTGAAAGTGCATGGCGAGATCATCGTCGGTGATCTTGTGCGCTTCCGAGTCGATCCCGATCTGAAAACGAAACTCGCCGCAGGACTGCCGGCGCTGCCGGGTGCGTTCGCGCAGGCGTCGAGCCCGGATGGCGTGATCGAACAGATCATGCCGCGCAAGACGGTGCTCACACGCGCCGACAGCTTCAAGCAGAAACGGCCGCATCCGATCGTGGCGAACGCTCAGCAGGTGCTGATCGTCGCATCGGTCTCGCACCCGCGCCCGAAGTGGGGGCTGATCGATCGCATGATCGTCGCCGCCCGCGCGGGCGGACTGGCGCCGATCATCTGCCTGAACAAAGTCGATCTCCTCGAAGCATCGGCCGGCGACAAAGAAGACACCGACGAGGCGGACGACGAGCACGTCTCGCCGCAACGAGCACTGGCCCATTACGCGACGATGGATATCGCGACGGTCGAGACGAGCATTGAGACTCGAACCGGCATCGACGCGCTGCGCGAAATCCTGCGCGACCACGAGACCGTGCTGGCTGGCCACAGCGGTGTGGGGAAATCCAGCCTGCTGACCGCGGTTCAGCCGTCGCTGGATATCCGCGTCGGCGAGGTCAGCGTCTACACGGAAAAGGGCCGCCACACGACAACATCCGCCCAGCGCCACCCGCTGGAAGTCGGCGGCGCCGTGATCGACACGCCCGGCGTGAAGCTTTTCGGCCTGTGGAACGTGACGCGGGAGAACCTGCTGGAATATTTCCCCGACGTCGAGGCCGAATCTGCGCCGGCTTGGAGAAGTGCGAGCTACGAACGGATTCTCGCGTCATTGTCTCGCTGATGACTCCGTTTGCGCTTGTCGATCCCATTCACTCCCACTACACTGTTCGGCCTGTTCCACCCGACCCGACGTGTTGCGAGGAGTGTCTGCGTGCCGAAAAGCGAGCCGATTGAAATTGAAGCGACCGTGTCGCAAGCATTGCCCAACGCGATGTTCAAGCTGCGCCTGGACAATTCCGACAAGGAAATCCTGGGCATCGTCTCGGGCAAGATGCGCAAGCACTTCATCCGCATCCTGCCCGGCGACCGCGTGCGCGTCGAACTCTCGCCGTACGATCTGACGCGCGGACGAATCGTCTTCCGCCAGAAGTAACCCGCTAGCCGACGATCCCTGCATTGTAATACTCCCTCACCGCCCGGGTGCGCAGCACGATCAACAGCGTGATCGGGTACACCAGGCCGATCACCAGGAACGTCCACAGCCACGCCTTCAGTTGCCCGGATGAGATCGCGCCGGCGTTGGCGTCCTGGATCGTCCACATCCATCCGATCGCCGCGAGAACGGCGATCGGAATTTTCAGCACCGCGAAGATCATCTGCATCCCGCGCCCGCGGCGGTTCTGTCGCAGCACCAGGATGCCGACGATCAGCAGGTAGATCGCCAGCAGCCCTGCGAGGATCGCGTCCAGCAGCGTCATGGCGCTTGCCGCGGGACGAATGCTAAACTTCGACATGTTCGCCATCATGATCGAAGCGGCGTCCGACACGTTGCCCGCCGGGTCGATCTGAATGAACGAAGCACCGCCCGCGATCCGTGCCGACTTGTCGGGCATGATCGACACGTACAAGTTCGGTTGGCCCGAATTTTTGAATACCAACGTCTGATCCCGATCACTCAGCTCGTTCTTCAGCGCCGCCATCTGCTGCGGCGTGAGCGTTCCGTTCGCCTGCGACTGCGCGCTGGTCAACAGGTCATCAATCTGTTTTGGCGACAACGCATTCGACGACGGATCGGCTGACGGATCTTCGTCTTGCCACACGCGAATCGTTTCGCCTTCCTCCGGATCGAACACGCCGCGATCGTCGTAGATTTCGACGCGGCCGCTGCCGATTAGATAATAGTTGGCGGTGCTGGCGCCGCTGCTGAGCGTGCCGCTTTCGGAGACGACGGTCCTGGTCGGAGTAGTGGATGTGGGCACGCCAAGCGGAAACATGTCCTTCCCGGCTTTGGCCAGCAGTTGGTCGAGTCGCTCGAACTGAGTCGGCGACAATCGCTGCGAGCGACCGAACGCCTCGCGCGCGGCGACGCGTTGCGCTTCGGTCAGACCACGCGGACCGGTAAGAAAGGATTTCACTGGCGAGGTCGATGGTTCCGTCACATCTCGACCATTCACCGCTACCGTCGCGGTGGCCGTGTATCGCGGTGCCGCCGCGGTTGCCATCGTGCTGGAAACCTTCGTCTGGATCATCATCCCCAGCGCGACCATCCCGGAGATCGCGCTAACCAGCATGCTCAAGCTCGCGACGATGATCGCGACGATCCCCAACAGCGTGATGATCGCCGGCTTACCCCGCGACGGCGGCGAATCGTACACGGGCAGGACGTGCAGGGGCGCGAGCGGAGGCGGAGGAGGAATTGCGCTCATTCGCGGCCGATTATGACCGGACGAATGGCCAATGACCAAGTGCCAATGACCAATCAATGAATAATGCCCAAGCCCCAATTGGTCATTCGTCATTGGGAAGTGATTGGTCATTGATCCTTGCTCATTGGTCATTTCAATCCCCTCTTCCTGCCGATATAACTCGCAGCGACGGATCGTTCCCCCTGTCGCAAAGGTCGACTCCGCATGGATGCGAAGCACTCGCTGGGCGAGCCACGCCTGCTGATCTCTCGAGCTGCATTGCTGCACAACGCTCGCGTGCTGCGCCGCAATCTCGCGCCGGGCGTGAAGCTTTGCGCGATGGTGAAGGCGGACGCTTACGGCCACGGCGCATCCATCGTCACCGACACGCTGTGCAATCTGAGCAACACCGAGGAACAAACCACACCGGCGGCCGACCAGGTCGCGGTCGCGACGATCGATGAAGCGGCACTGCTCGCGATCGACACCGCGCACACGCCCATCATGATCATGCGGCCGCTGGAGAACGTGTTCCTCGGC
>JACMJD010000282.1 GCA_014380825.1 Phycisphaerae bacterium
AACTATTGGTCAGCGATCACTTCTCGCTCGTCGTCGGTTTCTTCTTCTCCTTCCCGCCACCCAGCAGATCGCCAATTCCCTTCTCGATCGCCTTGCCCGGATCTTTTTCCTTCAGCGCGCCTTCGAGCTGTTTGCCAACTTCGCCGCCGATTTTGCCGACTTGCTTCGTCAACTCTTCCTGCGCACGTTTGCCCAACTGCGCGGCCACCTGAGCGACGTTCAGACTCAGCAGTTGCTTGAGCTCCGGCGGCAGTTGATCCGATTCAGCGGCCTTCTGCGCGAACGTGGTCAGCAACAGCACGACGACTTCCTTGATGGCCACGCCGTTCTTGGCGCTGTCGTCGCTGCCGATGTTCTTCAGCGTGATCGACGGCAGCGTAATCGCGTATTCTTCCTTGATGCCGGGAATACTCACGCCGGGACGCAGTGCGATCTGGGCGCTGGTGACGTCGAGCTGATCGATGACCACCTTCATCGGCGGCTCGGTGCTGCCGGATTTCGGATCAACCGGCGTCTTGCTCTGTTGATCCATGATCGCCTGGAAGTTTAGCTTCGTTCCGTTGGCTTCGATCACCACGCGTGGCGAATCGAGCGTGATGTGCTTGATGTGAACCGGATCGCCGCGCAAGTCGCCGAAGCTGACGTTCACGCCCGCCTGTCCCAGCGCGAACATCGGCACCGCTTTGTATCCGGGCGGCGAAGCGATCTTCAGATCTTTCAGCCCCAGGTTTCCGCCAAAGATCGAAACGCTCGCGCCGCCGAGCGTGGTCTGCAGATCGAGCGAGCTGGTTGTCTGCGTTTCGACGGTCCGCCGGACGATGCCGTTGAGGTTCGCCCAGACGATGCCCAGCGCGGCGACGATCACCACGACGAGCGCCAGCACGATCCATTTGAGATACTTTTTCATGGAAGTTCACCTTTGCCGTCTATGGTAACGGTTCGACTTCTACCCGGCGACTCGTGGACTTTCCGGTGGTCTTCACCGCAGATCCAAAGGGTTCGTTCCTCCAGATCGCATAGCGTTTTTCCTCCGCGTCCCGAGCCGCATTCGCCCAGCCCTGGTTCCCGACGATAGCCGCGACCAAAATCGTATTTGCCGGCCCGGCCAGTGGTTGGCGCTGAGACGATTTTCGCCGATCGGGTGTTTTCGGGAATTCTCGGGAATTCACACCGCTCCTTTCGCAGGCCGAGTCCAAAGAGCTTGTCAAAGAACGCTCGACGCGTGAAGCGTCGGACCGACGACGCGCACACAGCGCCTCCCTATATACATGCCATGCTGCGCCGGCCGACGCGCTGGCGCGCAGCGCAAGAAAATAATCCCCGCGGGCCGCTCGCAATCGCCGCATAATTTTTTATTTCTCATTTCGACGCGTTGCGCCTCCACGTAAGCAAAACACTGCCGACCCTTCGTTTTCTTGCCGATTGATAACCGGGTATTGTGGGCGCTCCAGTCATGACTTACCCAATGCCGCAACCGGTCGGTCAGAAGAGACGATGGTCGCGTCGCTTGCTGATCGTGATCGCGCTCGTCTGCTCAATCTATGCGCTGTATCGGATTGACGAAGGCCGCGCGAATCGTCGCGTCGTGGCGGCGAAGAAATCCGGCGGAACCATCCGTGCTGCCATCGACGCTTACGTCGCTCAAAAGTCCACGCTGCCTTCAACGCTCGACGAACTTGTGCCTACATTTCTGACCGCGCGCGATTTAGATGTCGATGGCCGCTCGTGGAAGTACTCAGCTTCCCACGGCCATTCGTTGAAGATTAACCTATCCACCACGCTGCATCGACGCGTTTTGACGTACAGCACACTTCGGGGAGATTGGTTCCTCGACAGCGGATTTTGAGATGGGCAACAGATTGGGTCTCAAACTGACCCGCTACCGAGTGTTGCGGCAGCGCACGCGGGCTTGCGACATCAGTTCGCATTCGTTGACAATCCCCCCATCCCTCGCGACGATGCCGCGTCGATCGATAACACCTGACCACGTACGAGGAACCACGCGATGCTGCTCACCAAGCATGAGAACAAGACCTTCGAAAACGACACGATCTACATCAGTGGCCAGGCGTTTATTAACTGTAAGTTCATCGCCTGCACGCTGATTCTTCGCGAAACGATTTATCACCTGGATCAGTGCAGCTTCGAGCGATGCAACTGGCACGTCGACTGGGTGCTGATGTGGGGCAGCCCGGAGTCGGTGCGCGAGATCAAGTCGCTGGTGGACATGATCGAGAAGGCGCAGCAGCAGGCGATTGCCGCGGGGCAATTGCCGGGCGCGACGGGGACGACGACGGCGCCGGTGAAGGGTGAGGGGAACGCGTAAGTGATCGGGAGAATGAAATTTCGTGTGGCCCCGCCGCTTGCGGCGGGTTCATTCGCCGCAAGCGGCGGGGCTACACGAATGCGAGGCACGTCGCTTGTTCGGTGACGACGCGACACCTAGCATCGGTTCGGTGCGAATTCCTACTTGCCTGCGGCTCGTCGTTCTTTGTGTCGTCCTATCTTCAAGTTCGGTTGCCCGCGCTCAGCTTCAGCCCGATCAGATCGCGCTGATCGTCAATCGCAATTCGCCCGAGAGCGCGGCGCTGGCTGACTATTACATCAAAGCCCGAAACATCCCGGCCGAGCGCGTGCTCGCGCTCGATCTTCCCGCCGGCGATGAGATCAGCTTCGAACAATACGAGCGTGAGGTCGTGCCGGCGGTTCGCAAGTTCCTGGACGATCCGAAGCTCGATCACAAGATCGCGTGCCTCGTCACGTTCTATGGCGTGCCGCTGAAGATCGACGCGCGGAAGAACTCGCCTCACGAGACGCGCGAATTGACCAACCTGCGCGCGGCGCTTATTGAGGTTCAGCAGAACCTGGCCGGGCAAGCTTCGGAGCTGGAACGTCGCGCGGTTCAGCAGGATCCGAGGTTCCAAGCGGTGAAGGGCGACACGATCGAAGCGCTCACGAAGCGGCTGGATCACGCCACGCAAACGCTGGGAATCGCTGCGCAGCGGTCGAATGACATCGAGCAGCGCCGGGCCAAGACATCCGAGCTGATGGCGGTCGTGAAGAAGATTCGCGAGCCGGTCTCGACGCAGCGCAGCGATCCGCCATCAACCGCGCCCGCGACGAATCCGACGACCGCACCGTTATCCGATCAGCATCTCGCCGAGCGCCGGTTTGACCCGGATGCGCGTCGCCGCGTGCGCGAACTCGGCGCCGCCGATGGTATGCTGAGCTTCGCGCGCGTGCTGGCGGCGCACGTCGATTACCTGACGCCCGAATCCAGCGACGCCGCGTTCGACAACGAGCTGGCCTTGGTCATGTGGCCGAACTATCAGCGGCCGCAGTGGATGCCGAACCCATTGAGCTATCGCTATCTCGAATCGCGCATGCCGCCGGTGATGATGGTGATGCGTTTGGATGCGCCCACGCCGCAGAAAGTTCGCGACATCATCGCAACTTCCATTCAAATCGAACGGAGCGGTTTGAAGGGTGGCGCACTGATCGACGCAGGCGGCGCGCAGAAGCTGGACGCGGATCACAAGAACAACGGCTTCTGGGCGTTCGAAGGATCGTTCAAGCGGCTGGCGTTGCTGCTCAAGCGCAAGACGAAAGTGCAGACGGGTTACGACGAGGGTCCCGAAGTGCTTCCGCCGCACACTGCGAAAGGCGTCGCGCTGTACACCGGTTGGTACAGTGTGAGCAATTACATTCCCAGCGCTGATCTGGTTCCCGGCGCGGTGGGGTATCACGTCGCAAGCTACGAGATGACCAGCCTGCACGATGTCAACAACAAGGGCTGGTGCATCGGCCTGCTGAACGATGGTGCGATCGCCACGCTCGGGCCGGTGTCGGAACCGTTCCTGCACGCCTTTCCGCTGCCGGAAGATTTTTTCCCGTTGTTGCTGACCGGCCAGATGACGCTGGCTGAGGTTTATTGGCGGACGACGCCCCTGACGAGCTGGAAAATCTGCATGGTGGGCGATCCGCTTTATACGCCTTATCGCAAAGATCCGGCCATCGCCGTTTCGGACCTGCCCGAGCAGCTTCAGGGGCTGTTCGAAAAGCGCCCAGCGGGCAGGTAACTCGTAAGATCGATTGAAGCTGTTCCCCCGGTTGGCCGATAAATCAACCGGAGAAACGGCTATGCCCTGTCAGTTGATTTGCCCCAATCTTCGCTGCCGCAAGATCCTCTCGGTCCCGGATGACGCCCGCGGAAAGCTGGTCCGCTGCCAGCACTGCAAGACGATGTTCCGCGTCCCGGATGTGAAGCGCGAACCCGTCGGCGCGGCTGCCAAAGGCGCGAAGTAGTTTTCTCATTCCACCAGACAACCGGACCGATCCGGGCCGGCGCGGAGTACCGCTCTAGCCCGGCGTGAGGGCGCCGTGACATTGGCACTCACGCCGTGGGCGCGTATATTCCTCGCCCATGCAATCTCCTGAATATTCGCGCTCGGCAGTGGGTGGACGCAAGGCGTCGCTCGTAACCATCGGCGCGTACATCGGCGTGGCCGGCAACTGCATCGGCTGGTTTATCTTTTTGCTGATGTGTTTCGGATTCGGCGCGGCCGTGAGCCTGTCGATCCTGCCGTTCGCGCTAGGAATGATCGGCCTGATCATGACCGTCTACGGCGCGGTGATGCACAAGCACGCCGGTGATGTCGACACACACGTGCTGGCGTCGCTGTTCATCAACCTGTTCGCGATCGTCGGCGGATTGTGCCAAATGGCGGTGTGGCGCGGGTGGACGTTGCTTCAATAAACTGGCTTGCCGCTCAGCTTAACCCCATCGCCTTGAGATTCTCCAAGCTCGTCTTCACGCTGTCGAACGGATCGCGATAGCAGATATCCTGCTCGACGATGTACCACTGCACGCCCGCGCGCTGGCACGCCTTGATAATGCCCGGCCAGTTAAGATTGCCGACGCCCACCTCGGCCATGTACTGCGTGCGATCGTTTCGAATGGCCATGTCCTTGAAATGCACGCACGGGGTTCGGCCACTCACCTTGTCAATCCACTGAATCGGATCGGCGCCGCCGTGCGCGATCCAGTAGGTGTCAACCTCGAACCAGATCTTCGGTGAGAGTTTTTCCAGCAGCAACTGCATCGCGGTGGTGTGGCCGTATCGCGCCAACTCGTGGCTGTGATTGTGATAGCCGATCGACATCCCCGAGCCATCAAACTTGCTTGCGATTTCGCTGTACTCGCGCGCGAAGTCCAGCCAATCCTGCTCCGTCGGATCCTTCGGAAAGAATCCGCCGATCGCGGTGTAATTGCAGTTCCACAGCTTGTGATCGTCGATCACGGCGGCGGTCTCGTTCTTCATCCGATCCAGGCTGATGTGCGTCGCGCAGCAGGCGAGCCCTTCGTTGGACAAGATCGTCGCCAGCTCTTTCGCGTCGATCGGCCCGAGCGCCGATAGCTGAACCGCGTCGTAGCCGAGCTGCTTTACGCGCGACAATGTCTTTGCGATGTCCGCCGGCGTCTTCGTGAACTCGCGAAGCGTGTACATTTGCAAGGCGACCTGTGTCGGCACGTCATTTCTCCGAAAAAAGTTGAAACTTCGAACGGTCTGATGGTAATCTACCGGCTGGCGTGCAGGACGCCACCGGTCCGCGGGAAGAGCTGCGCTCGCCTGAATCGACTTGTGTCTCTACATCCAAACGACTTTCTTCGGCCTGTTCGCGGACGCGGGCCATTTCATGAAGGAGGTCGTCTATGTCCGCGTCTGATTCCCCGTCCGGTTCGCCGAGTGATCACGCGACAAATCTCGAGCAGCAGCGCAAGCTGGCGAAGGAGTTGCTGAAGGCAATTCGCGCCAGCGATGTCGATGCGATCGAACGCTTTCGAGCGACCAAGCTCGACGCGAACGATCCGAAGTTGGCCGATGCGCAGCTCGTGATCGCCCGCGAAGCCGGTTTCGATTCCTGGCCAAAGCTGGTGAAGGAGCTTGAAAAGTCCGAGCTGCACGCTGCGATGACTGCGATGCACTCGAACGACGCCGCGACATTAAGAAGAGTGTTGCGCATCTCGCCTTCCGTTCGTCGGCTCGTCAATGCTCCAATCGGTCCGTTCGGCGGGCGTCCGATCAACATGGCGGCACACAGCCGCGAATTGCTGGATGTGCTGATCGACGCCGGCGCCGACATCAATCTTCGCAGCGAATGGAAGGAAGGACCTTTCGGCGTGCTCGATTACGCGCCGGAAGATGTCGCGCGACATCTGGTCGCGAATCGCGGCGCGATCCTTACCGCGCATGCGGCCGCGCGACTGGGTTGGTTCGACGAACTTCGAAAAATCGTCGAAGCGAATCCGAAAGTCGTCCACGAAAAGGGCGGTGACGGTCAGCGCCCGCTGCATTTCGCGAAGACGCCCGCGATCGCGGAATATCTGCTCGATCACGGCGCCGAGATCGATGCCCGCTGTGTGGATCACCACTCCACGCCCGCGCAATACGCGCTGGCCGAGCGACCGGATGTGGCGCGGTTTCTGCTGGAGCGCGGCGCGACGCCGGACATCTTCATGCCCGCGCGGCTTGGCGATGTCGCGCTCGCGACGAAGCTGATCGAGGAGAATCCCGCGTGCGTGACGGCGCGCGTGAACTGGTCGAACTATCCACCCGTGCCGCCGTTCAATACTTATTGCTGGTCGCTCGGGTTTTACGTCTCGCCGCACGAGGTCGCGCTGAAGTTCGGCCAGCAGGAAGTTTACGATCTGCTGATGCGCAACAGTCCGCCGATCGTCCGAGTGTTCGATGCAGCCTGGCGTGGCGACGAACCAACCGCACGCGCGGCGATCGCCGATCAACCTGACGTGATGCGATCGTTCCAGCCCGAGCATCACAGCATGCTCGCGCAGGCCGTCCATCATCAGCGCGACGCGGCAGTCAAGCTGATGCTCGATCTTGGATTCGACCCCAGCGGCGGCGGCGTGGATGGCGGCACCGCGCTGCACCAAGCAGCATGGGTGGGGCGGCCGGATTACATCGAGATGCTGTTGCCCAAGACGGCTGCACTGATCAATCAGCGCGATCCCACGCACGGCGGAACGCCGCTCGGTTGGGCGATCCACGGAAGCACGAATCGCTGCAACGAGCGGGGTGACTATCCGCGAGCGCAGGAGCTCTTGAAGGCAGCGGGCGCGAAATAATCTATCCAAAGGAGCATGTCATCCAGAGCGGTACTCCGCGAAGGATCTAGCTTCAGTCGTGAAGCCAGATCCCTCGCGGAGTACCGCTCTGCATGACTGTCATTTCCGAGCACCTCTAGCGGTCTCGCTCGGGCTTCATCGTCACGTAATTCCATTCCCCGGAATGCACCAACCGCGCGATGAACAAGATCTGTCCCGTGTGATACGCGACGTGATCCATCGCGCGAACGATCGCTTGCGGTACGCTATGCGCCTCGGCGCGGATGTAAACCGTCTTGCTCAAGTCGTCCGGCCGCAGCGACTCGAGTGAATCGAACAGCACGCGGAATCCACGCTCCCAATGCTGCATCAATTGATCGCGAGATCGCTTCACGTCGTCAAATTCGCCCTCGCGATTTCGATCCGGCTTCTCGCCATCGGTCGTGAGAAAATCCGTCCACCGGCTGATCAAGTTGCCTGCCATGTGCTGCATGATGACGGCGATCGAGTTGAACGACGGCGCCGGCCGTTGGTGCAGCTCGGCGTCGGTGAGCTGGCGGATCGCTCTTTCGATCATGGCTTTGTCGTTGCTGAATCGCGATTTGATTTCTTCCAGCCATTCGAAGTGCGGGTGGATCACTGTTCCTCCAGTTCGTCGATTGATTTCGGCCAATCATTTTTCAGCAATCGCGAGAGCGATCGGTCGGCCAGCAGCTTACCGTCGGTCTGGCAGCGGGGGCAGTAGTTGGTTTCGTTTTCGGCGTAGCGGATGCGCTGGACGGTTGTGCCGCACACGGGACACGGTTGGCCGAACTTTCCGTGGACGGCGAAGTCGGGGCGGGAGGCGGTCACATCGCCGGGGCCAGGGAATTTTTTGGCGAATTGTGCTTTGAGCTTTTCGATCCAGAACGAAAGCGTGTCGCGCGCTGCGATGAAGAGTCGCTCGATCTCGTCATCGCTCAAGCGACCGGTGAGCTTCACCGGCGAGATTCGGGCGGCGTGCAGAATTTCGTCCGAGTACGCGTTGCCGATGCCATCGAACATGCGCGGATCGGTGAGCGAACGCTTTAGCGTGTGATTCTCGCGACGAAGTTGTCGCGCGAACGTGTTCGCGTCGA
>JACMJD010000283.1 GCA_014380825.1 Phycisphaerae bacterium
CGTGTGCAGACAGATCCTTCGCGGAGTACCGCTCTGGATGACAGTCTATTCTTCACATCCCTCGTTCCTCTTCTTCGCGAACCTTCGCGTCCCTCTTCGTTTTTACTTTTCCGTCACGCCGTCTATCATCGCCCCTCGATGGCTGACGAGCAAAATCAGTATGAGAAGGAACGCCGAGCCAAACGCGATCAGATTCGCGCGCTGGGGCTCGATCCGTATGGCGGGCCCGTCGAAGGGCTGCGGCCACTGAGCGAGGTTAAATCCAGCTACAAACCCGAGATGGGACACGACGCCGGGCCGGTTGTGAAGGTGGCCGGGCGGATCGTTCTGAAGCGTGATTTCGGCAAGAAGCTGAGCTTTCTCACGCTCCGCGACGACAGCGGCGACCTGCAGGTCGCGCTCGACGCCAAGCGTCTGCCCGAGCAGGCGTGGCAACTGCGCGATCTGCTGGATCTGGGCGATCAACTGGTCGCGGAAGGCGCGCTGGGCACGACGAAAACCGGCGAAGTCACCGTCTGGGCGACCTCGATCTCGATGGCCAGCAAAGCATTGCTCCCGCCGCCCTCGAAGCACGAAGGGTTGGCCGACGTTGAGGCGCGATATCGGCAGCGATACGTTGACCTGTGGTCGAACCCCGAAGTGATGCAGATCATGCGGCTGCGGATTCGCGTGGTCGAAGAAGTCCGCGCGTTCATGCGCGAGCGCGGTTTTCTCGAAGTCGAAACCCCCATGATGCAAGTCCTCCACGGCGGCGCCGCGGCCAAGCCGTTCAAGACGCATCACAACGCGCTGGACATCCCATTGTTTCTTCGCGTCGCGCCGGAACTTTTCCTGAAGCGCCTGCTCGTCGGCGGGTTCACGAAAATCTTTGAAGTGAACCGCAACTTCCGCAACGAAGGCATCAGCCCGAGGCACAACCCCGAGTTCACGATGCTCGAGGCGTATGAAGCGTACGGCTCCTGGGAGACGATGGCGGAGCTCGTGGAGTCGATCATTTGCCGAATTGCACAGAATGTGTTTGGCGGTTTGCGGATCAGGCGCGCGGGTGGTGGTGAGATAAATCTCGAAGGAGACACAAGCAAACCCGCGGGATATCGCTGGCGCCGCGCCGCGATGTCTGAACTGGTCTCGGAAAAGACCGGATGGAACTTCGACAAGCGTCCACTACAGGATGCAGATCCGAAACTGCTTGAGGTTCTATCGCACGAGCATCCTACTAGCATCGTTAGGGTCGACGGTGAGACCAGTCCGGCGAGGTCGAAGTTATTGCGCGAATTGCAGAACAGTTCGAAGTCTGTGAACTACGACGAGATATCACGAATGTCGCCCGCCGAGCAGTTTGTGCTCCTTTATGAAAAGTATGTCGAACCAAACCTGATCGATCCCGTCTTCGTCACGCACGTCCCCAGCGTGATCGTCCCGCTGGCGCGCGAGAACAAGGAAGATCCATTCTTCTGCGACGTTTACGAACTGGCGATGAACGGCATCGAAATCTCTCCCGGCTACAGCGAGCTGAACGACCCGGACAAACAGCGCGAGCATTTCATGCACCAGGTTGGCGACAAGGAAGAACAGCAGATGGTGGATGAAGATTTCCTGACCGCGCTAAAGTACGGAATGCCGCCCGCCGGTGGGATGGGGTTGGGCATCGATCGACTCGTAATGACTCTGACGGGCGCGGAATCGCTGCGTGATGTGATTCTCTTCCCCCTGATGAAGCCGCACTGAATTCGTACCACGGGTTTTCAACCCGTGGCCGCGAGTTGAAAACTCGTGGTACGGAAGACGCCGAATGTACAAGCTGCACTTAATTCTCAAGTACCTCCGCAAGCGGCGAATCGCATGGGTGTCGCTGATCGCGGTCACGCTCTGCACGACGATGGTGCTCGTCGTCATCAGCGTGATGGGCGGCTGGTTGCGGATGTTCCGCGAATCGTTTCACGGACTGACAGGCGACGTGATCGTGCATGGTGACCTGCAGGGCTTCCCGCATTACGAAGAGATGATTGCCAAGCTTGAGGCGCTGGCGGGCGTGAAGGCGGCCGTGCCGACGATTGATACGTTTGGGTTGATCAACATCATCGACCGGTCGCGGCAGGGCGTGCGAGTGATCGGTTATCCGCTGGAGCGCATCGGCGAGGTGAACGCGTTTCCGCGCTCGCTGTATCGACAATATCAGCAGTATGTCGACGCCTCGGAAAATCCCAAGCTGCCGCGCGAGCAGCGCGCCGAAGCGAAGCGGCTCGCGGACGAAGGGGCGAAGAAAGCTTCGTGGGAAAAACCGTATCCGCCTGAGGTGTACAAGAGCATTTTACCGCGATCGAAGGTGCCGGTGGAGAACTGGAATGGCATGATCGTCGGCGTGGGCGTGCTGGGGCTGCACAAAGATCGCAACGGCAACTGGCCTGAGCGCGACGGCGTGTATTCGGCGTGGGCGAAGCTCACCGTGCTCGGCATCGACGCTGGTCAGGGGATTGATCTCGCGGGCCAGAAGACTGAAGAATCGTATTGGATCATCGATGACAGCCGCACGCAGATTTGGCAGTACGACCAGAACAGCGTGTACATCCCGTTCGAAAATTTGCAGCGCAACCTGTCAATGGACGCGCGCGAGGAAATCGATCCGGACACCAAGCAGGTGACGAAAGTCCCCGCGCGCACGCGCGAACTTCAGGTGGCCGCGAAACCGGGCGCGAATCTACAGGACGTGAAGGCGCGGGTGCGCAAAGTCGTCGATGAAGTGATGGCCCTTCACGACGCCGAAGACCTTAAGCAGCCGAAACCGCCGAACCTGCTGACGAGCGAGCGATATCCAATCAAGGTTGAAACGTGGGAAGAATCGCAGGCGACGTTTATTGCCGCGATCGAGAAGGAGAAGGCGCTGATCACGTTCCTGTTCGGCATGATCAGCATCGTGGCCATCTTCCTGATTTTCTGCATTTTTTACATGATCGTGGTGGAGAAGACGAAGGACATCGGCATCATCAAAAGCGTCGGCGCGACCAATGCCGGCGTCGCGGGAATTTTCTTGGGTTACGGCTTGGCGATCGGCATCGTCGGCGCCGGATTGGGATTGCTCTTCGGTTACCTGATCGTCCACAACATCAACTACCTGCACGAACAGATGGGACGGCTGCTCAACATCCAGATCTGGAACCCGGAAGTCTATGCATTCGATACGATCCCAAACACGATGGCGTCGAAGGAAGTGACGATCATCCTGATCGTCGCGATGATCAGCGCGGTTCTCGGCGCCATGGTCCCCGCAATACGTGCCGCGCGCATGCAACCCGTCGAAGCACTGCGTTGGGAATAACCATTTAGCCGCGTCGCTTGCGACGCGCTTTCCGCTCACGAATGTCACAAGCACTCACTCAACCCGACGCAAGCAAACGTTCGCACGAACCGGCGATCCTCCGCGCCATCGGGGTCCGCAAATCGTTCCGCATGGGTGACAGCACCGTCGAAGTGCTGAAGAACTCGGACCTTTCCGTGCGCTCCGGCGAATTCATCGCGATCGAAGGCCGCAGCGGCTCGGGCAAAAGCACGCTCCTGCACATCATGGGCGCGCTCGACAGCGCCGATGGCGGGTCAGTCGAATTCGGCGGGAACGATATCGTCAAGCTTTCAGCCGACGAGCGCAGCCGGCTGCGGAATGAACAGTTCGGCTTTGTTTTTCAATTCTACTATCTCTTGCCGGAGTTAAACGTTCTGGAGAATACTTTGCTTAGCTCGATGGTTCAGTATTCATGGTTCGGCTTTCGCGCCAAAAAACGCGAGCTGCGCGAGCGAGGCGTCGAGGTGCTGCGGTCGCTTGGCATGGA
>JACMJD010000284.1 GCA_014380825.1 Phycisphaerae bacterium
TCTTCCGATTTGATCGCAAATCCAACTCGCTGCACACCGATACGAAGAACAAATCTACGCGGGCGTGCGGCCGATCATCGGATTGAATCGCTACACCGAAGGCAGCTCGATGCCGCAGATCAGCGTGGTGCGAACCGCGCGCAAGAAGCAGGAGCTGCAAATCAAACGCCTGAGAGATTTCAAGAAGAAGAATGCGAGCAAGTCCGAGGCAGCGCTCGATCGCCTGGAGAGAGTAGTCGATACCGGCGGGAACACGTTCGCAGAACTGCTCAACACGGTCGAAGTCTGCTCGCTTGGGCAGATCACGCAGCGCTTGCAGGAAGTCGTCGGCAAATATCGGCCGACGATTTGATCGGGATCGTCAGCGTCGTTCGGCGTAATCCGCATCCGCCCCTACTTCGATCGACCGAATCACCCCCGGCGACTCGGGACGATCGCGCAGGCAGAACGTCAGCACGTTCTTCTCACCCGCGCCGAACTTTAGCCAGCATTCAGGCAGAAAGAATTTCCGCTGCGGGCCGACGTGCCAATATCGGCCCAGCGGGTGGCCGTTTAGATAAATCATGCCGTTGCCGTCAGCAGCGATTGTCGCGAGCCACGGCGCCCAGATATTTTCGTCGAGCTTCGGCAACTCGAACTCGCAGCGATACCACCGGGCCAGCGCGCCGGGCTCGCGCGGTGTGTTGCCGAGCTCGATCCGTTTCCACGTGGCCAGCTCGACGATTTCGCTTTGCTGCCAACCTCGCGCGATGCCAGGCAGTTGGTTTGACAGCTCCCATTCGAGCGGCAATCCATCGACCGATGATTCGAATCGCGCGGGTCGCGTGAGTCCGCCCGCGCCGCCGGTATTGAGGACCTGCACCGTGATCACGTTCTTGCCCGGCTGCAGCCACGTGCCGAACTTTGGGATTACGCACGGCTTGTTCCACTTCGTGCTGCGTGCCGCCTCCTTGCCGTTGATGTAGACGACGCCTTCGTCGTCGATGCGATCGAAGACGAGGTCGCAATTGCGAACCCCGTCGATCGCCGCCTGGTCGAAGCGCGCGGTCGCCCGATACACCGCGCGCGAGTTGTCGCGATCGTACAGAATGCGGGCGGCGTTCCGGGATGCTTCATCAACCGCGCCGGGTTGCGGCGCATCGTCGATCGTGCGCGCGGTCTCGGCATTCAGCCTGAACCGCGGCCAGGTGGAATCATCCATACCGAGCGCCGCCAGCGCGGGGTCGAAGCGATCGCCATCGATTGACCGCACGGCCCACTGTTCGAACGGGAACTGCATGTGATTTCCGCGCGACAAGACACCGCGCTTCAGCCCGGCCGGCAGGGCGGTGTCGCTGCCGAAGTTTCCGTAGCCGGCGTTTTCGTAGAGCAGGACGATCTCGTTCTCGCCTTCGTGAAGGTTGTTTTGCACCGGGATGGTGACGCGCGTTCCGCCGGCTTCGCGCGGGTACACGATCCGGCCGTTGATCCGCGCGATGACGTCGTCGGGCGCGAACAACTCCAGGTTCAGTTCGATCAGATCACTTGTCTGATCCTTCGTAAGAACCGGGCGGGCGCGGAACATCACGTATCGCGAATCGAACACACTCGCTGAAGCGAGCTCGCCGCCGGTGTGTCGCGTCCAATCGCTCGCCTCGCCACGATCTGTGCGATGCAGCGCGGTCAGGATCTTCACCGGTTGCGGCACCGTCGGCCGCGTGGTCGGCATGCTGGCCGGCTCGGGCAGCCAGCGCGCGTTCGATGTGTCCTTCGCGCCGGCGGGCAACATCAGCAGCTTGAAATCGAACGGCGACAAGTCATATGCAACTTGGAATTGTTGTTCGGCGCCGTTCAGTCGCAGCGTGACATTCCCCTTGGCGTGTTGGTCGCGCGAACGGTTCCAGAAGAACACGAACGATGCGCCGTCGCTCGTCTGCCGGGCGGTGATCTCAAGATCGGAGGCCCCACCATGAACATCGCACGCCGCA
>JACMJD010000285.1 GCA_014380825.1 Phycisphaerae bacterium
GCTGGCGACCAGGGCTTGATGTTCGGCTACGCCTGCGATGAGACCGAAACGCTCATGCCGCTGCCGATCCATCTGGCGCATCGCATCGTCGAGCGATTGGCCGAGCTGCGGCAGAACGGGAAGCTCAAGTGGCTGCGACCGGATGGCAAAAGCCAGGTCACGATCGCGTACGAGAACGAGCGGCCGGTCGCGGTTCACACCGTCGTCGTCAGCACGCAGCATGATGAAAGCGTGCTGGACAAGAACGACGAGTTCAGCAAGAAGGCCAAGCAAATCATCATCAATGAAGTGATCAAGCCGTGCATTCCGAAGAAGCTGTGGAATGACCAGATCGTGTTCCACATCAACCCGACCGGCAAGTTCGTTGTTGGCGGACCTCACGGCGACACGGGTCTGACCGGCCGAAAGATCATCGTCGACAGCTACGGCGGTCGCGGCGCGCACGGCGGCGGGGCGTTCAGCGGCAAAGACCCGAGCAAGGTCGATCGCTCCGCCTGCTACATGGGACGATACATCGCAAAGAACATCGTTGCCGCAGGTTTGGCGCACAGCGCCGAGGTGCAATTGGCTTATGCGATCGGCGTCGCGAAGCCGGTGAGTGTAACTGTGAGCACCGAAGGCACCAGCGTCATTCCGGAAGACGATCTCGCCGAGTTGGTGCAGGAGCACTTTCCGCTTACGCCGCGCGGCATCATTAAGCATTTGGATTTGCTGCGACCGATCTACAAGCAGACCGCGCGACACGGCCATTTCGGTCGCACGCCCGGTCGCAATGGTGAGTTCAGTTGGGAAAAAACAGACAAGGCCGAGGCGCTCGCTAAAGCCGCCGGAATTTCGATGCGCAAAGCCGGTTGACATGTTAACCGTCTCGCGGCTTCGTTTGCGGAAATAAGAGTGGCCACGAAGGCACGAAGAACACGAAAGAAACGCAAAGAAACATACAGACTGTCTTTTGTTCGTGTCCTTCGTGCCTTCGTGGCTGATCCGTTTTTTCCGTCTGTGGATCGTAGATACAAGTCATCCCAGCCCAGGATCGCGGAATCCGTGGGCTTTCTTTGTCAGGCAGGAGTCAGTGTGAATTTAGCGAAATCTTCCTTCCGACGGCGCATTTCGATCGCGTCCGTCGCGGTATTGGTCAGTCTGCTCGGCTGCTCAAACGGTTTTGCCAGTACCGAAGCAAGTCTGGTTCTGCCCGATTTGTCGAATCCGAATGTCAAGTTCCTAGGGATGAGCGGCTACACGCTTCTCATGCTTGGTCTGATCATCTGCGCTGCCGGGCTCGCATTCGGTTTCGTGATCTACGGGCGCATGAAGAACCTGCCCGTCCATCGCGCGATGTTGGAAGTGTCTGAGCTGATTTACGAAACCTGCAAGACCTACCTGTTCACGCAGGCGAAGTTCATCATGATGCTATGGGTCTGCATCGCCGCTGTGATGATTGCGTACTTCGGGTTCCTGAGTCATTCCGACCAGACGGCCGAATCGCTTGCCGCGCAGGGCCTGACGCAATACAGCAAGTTCACGACCGTTTCGATGATCCTGTTCTTCAGCCTGGTCGGCATCGCCGGCAGCGCGGCGGTCGCGTGGTTCGGCATGCGCGTGAACACCTTCGCCAACAGCCGCACCGCGATGGCATCGCTGGCGGGGATGGCTCGGCCGGTTTACGCGATTCCGCTTGAAGCCGGCATGTCGATTGGCATGGTGCTGATCAGCCTCGAACTGCTATTGATGCTCGTTATCCTCCTCTTCGTCCCACGAAATCTAGCGGGCCCGTGCTTTATCGGATTTGCGATCGGTGAATCGCTCGGCGCGGCCGCGCTGCGAGTGGCGGGCGGCATCTTCACCAAAATCGCCGACATCGGCGCGGACCTGATGAAGATCGTCTTTAAGATCAAGGAAGACGACGCGCGGAACCCTGGCGTGATCGCAGACTGCGTGGGCGACAACGCCGGGGACAGCGTCGGCCCCACCGCCGACGGATTCGAAACGTACGGCGTAACCGGCGTCGCTCTGATCACGTTCATACTACTGGCGGTTGGCACGGTCGGGCAGGGATTCTCGCCGGCGCAGCGCGATGAGCTTCAGGTTCAGCTTCTGGTGTGGATCTTCGCGATGCGTCTGCTCATGGTCGTAACGAGCGCGCTGAGCTACTTCATCAGCGAGGCCGTCGCCAAGGCGAAATACGCCACCGTTCGCACGATGAATTTTGAAGCGCCGCTGACGGCGCTGGTCTGGGTCGCATCGATCACTTCGATCCTCGGCACCTACCTTGCCAGCTACCTGCTGATTGGAAAATTGAATATCGGGGGTACCGTCAACACCGATCTTTGGTGGATCCTCTCGACGATCATCACCTGCGGCACGCTCGCCGGCGCGGTTATTCCGGAAGTGACCAAGATCTTCACATCAGTTCACAGCCGGCACGTTCGCGAAGTGGTGACCGCTTCGAAAGAGGGCGGGGCATCGCTAAACGTGCTGAGCGGTTTGATCGCCGGCAACTTCTCCGGCTTCTGGGTCGGTGGCATCACGATCGGCGGTCTGATGGCCGTCGCGTACGGGATCTCCTTGATCGGTGGCTCGGAGACGGGACTTGCGTCGATCATGATCGCGCAATCGACGGCGATCTTCGCGTTTGGCCTGGTCGCGTTTGGTTTCCTCGGCATGGGCCCGGTCACGATCGCCGTCGACAGTTACGGCCCGGTGACCGACAACGCGCAGAGCGTGTATGAATTGTCGCTGATCGAAGAGCAGCCGGGCATCAAAGAAGAGCTTCAATCGCAGTACGGCATCACCGCGGATTTCGCGAAGGCGAA
>JACMJD010000286.1 GCA_014380825.1 Phycisphaerae bacterium
GGCGCAGGCGTACATCAGGGCGCTGGCGATGATCCGAATTCCGCCGCTGATTTCAAACTGCCGCGCGACCATGCTGCTGATCGGTCCGATCAGCAGGCCGATCAACACGAACATCAACCCCAGTGCGCTCCTGGTGTTGGTGGTGGGGCGGCGCGAGATCATGAAGCACTTGACGATCCCCGCCAGCAAAAGCAGCAGGAGCGCGCCTTCGGCGATCTTCACCGATAGACCGTTCGGATCACCAGCAGCGGCCAACAAAGTGGCCAACAGATTGTTCGACATGTTTCCCCAGATATGCGCTCTCGTGCGCAACGGCAGATCTGTTCACAACCTGCTCGGCAGTATAACAACTGCTTGACCACTCGTGCGCGGGCGTCTAACCTTCCCGCCAGCCTTCGCGGGTCAGGATTCGCCTGTCAAATGCCCCGAACGTACGCCCGAAAATGCCTATGAAATTCGCTTTCAGCACTGTCAGTTGCCCCGAATGGGATTTCGAGCAGATCGCCTCGCGCGCGAAGGAATATGGCTACGACGGGGTGGAAATCCGCGGGTTTCTCAACGAACCGCTGCTGACCAGCTCCAACGTCTTCCTGACCGACGCGAAGAAGGTCCGGGCGCTGTTCAAATATCACGAAATCGAGATCGCGTGCCTGAGCAGTTCGATCGCAATGAGCGGCAAACCAAAGCTCGACCGACAGAAGGCCGAAGAGCTAAAGCAATTCATCGACACGGCCGCGGCGATCGGTTGCCCGCTGGTGAAGGTGTTCGACGCGATGGTCGTCCCCGGCAGCTTCTTCAACCCCGCGCGCATGGGCGTGCGCAGCCGATCCCATGCAGGCCAGGCGCTGGGCGATTGGCTGTTGCCACTGGGTGATTATGCCGCCGAGCGCGACATCACGATCGTCGTCGAGAACGCGCTGTCGTTCCGCGACGCCAAAGAGATGTGGATGATTCTCGACCGCCTGAGCCATCCGAGCATCGCGTGTTGCTGGGACCTGTTCAACGCCGCCTTGATCGGCGAAGCACCCGCGATCAGCGTGCCGACGCTGAATTCGAAAATCCAATACACGCAAGTGAAAGACGCAAAGCTCGGCGCGCTCGGCGCCAGCTACTGCAAGCTCGGCGAAGGGGATGTTCAGGTGCAGAAGTTCCTGATCCGCCTGAAGGGGATTGGGTACACCGGATACGTTTCGCTCGAATGGGAAAAAGCCTGGCTGCCGAACATCGCCGGGCCGGAAGAGATTTTGCCGGACTCGATCAAGAAGCTGCGCGAGTGGACGAAGCCGCAGGGGGAAGATGAGGGCGATGCGAAGCCGAAGAAGGAACACGCCGCTCCCGCCGCCGCTGTCACGCCCGCGGCGACTTGAGTGAAGCACTTCGAGATACGTTGGCCGCGTTCAGATGTGTCGGGATGCGTAATCGGCAATTGGACTACGCCCGTCGCGATTCTCCGCCCGCAAATGCATGGACGATCGTCGTCAACGCACTCATGACATTGAGCATCGTTTCGTGCGTTGGGTCGCTCAATTTCACGTCGCGCGTCTTGCCCATGGAATGTCCACGCGGCCGCTTTCTGTGGTTGGCTTGTCTTCAGCTTCCTTGGGCTCTGCGTAGGTGTTACTACGACCATCGTGCGCCGGGGTAACCGGGGACGCATGGTCTTCGTTGCGGCCGTCTGCGGCGCCATGTGCGTTGGCGCGTTGATCTGGATCGCGTCGCTAGGTGCATATCTTCGGGGCAGTTGAACGGTGTTGCAGTTTCGCGCCGGTGCATTCTTTTCGTGCGACGCGTAGTATCTCGCTTCATGCAAAACGCCTCTCTTCTTCCGGGCATAGTCGTTGGCGTCATCGCGATCCTAACAAGCTACTGTTTGAGTGCTGAAACGGTCAATCCTTACCAGCCGCTTCCGCGAAGCACCCCCGAAGCGCAGGGCGTTTCCTCGTCGGTACTCCTCGACTTCATCACCGACGCCGACACCAAGCTCGACGGCATGCATGCGTTCATGCTTGTGCGGCATGGGCATGTGATCGCCGAGGGCTGGTGGGCGCCTTATTCCGCTCAGTCGCGGCACTCATTGTTTTCGCTGAGCAAAAGTTTCACGTCCACCGCCGTCGGGCTGGCGATCGCGGAGGGGAAGTTGAGTGTCGACGATCAAGTGCTGAAATTCTTTCCTGACGATGCGCCGGAGAAGCCCAGCGACAATCTCAAGGCCATGCGGCTTCGCGATCTGTTGATCATGTCCACGGGACATCATGCGGATGATCTCGAGAAGTTATTCTCGTTCTCGTCCGATGAGCCGCTGACGAAATTGTTTCTGTCGCTCCCCGTGCCGCACAAACCCGGAACGCATTTCGTGTACAACACGCCGGGCACGTACATGCAGTCGGCGATCGTGCAGAAGGTGACTGGCGAGAAGCTGATCGACTATCTGCGGCCGCGGCTGTTTGAGCCGCTGGGCATCGACGATCCGCAATGGGGCGAGAGCAAGCAGGGCGTGTCACTGGGCGGATACGGTTTGGCGATTCGCACGGAAGACGTCGCGAAGTTCGGCCAGCTCTATCTGCAGAAGGGAATGTGGAACGGAAAGCAGCTCGTTCCGGCCGCGTGGGTGGAAGCGGCGACGGCCAAGCAGACGTCGAACGGATCGCAGCCGCTGAGCGATTGGGATCAAGGTTACGGCTACCAGTTCTGGCGATGTCGTCACAACTTCTATCGCGGCGACGGCGCGTTCGGACAGTATTGCATCGTGATGCCGGAGTACGACGCGGTCATCGCGATCAACGCCGGCACGCGCGATATGGGCGCGGTGATGAATCTCGTGTGGGACAAACTGCTGCCCGCGCTCAAGCGCGATGCGCTGCCGCCGGATGAAGCGGGACATGCGAAGCTCAGATCGAAGCTCGCGAGTTTGGCAGCGCCGATGCCGAACGGAAGTGCGACGTCGGCGATCGCGGGGAAGATCTTGGGACGAACATTCACGCTGCCGAAGAACGAGCAGCACATCGATTCGATCGCCCTTGAAGCGGGTGACTCGAAAGACACGCTCGTTTTCCACATCGCCGAGAATGAGCATCGCGTCACCATCGGACATGGCACGTGGGAAAAAGGCGAAACCACCCTGGCGAGCGACATGGACGTCCGACAAGTCGGTGGCGGCAACCAGCCCATTGCGGCCAGCGGTGCGTGGACGAGCGAGAACACATATACCGCCAAGCTCTGCTTCGTCGAATCACCGATCACCCTAACGTGCAAGCTGCGGTTCGGCGCCGATTTCGTCGTCCTGGACGTCGAGCAGAACGTCGCGTTCGGACCGACGACGCGACCGACGGTTGTCGGGGAAGCGAGATAGGCTTCGCTTTGCGATCGCCGCGCAGCACAGCGACTCAGGAAAATAAGATTTTTGTCCGCGATTTTGATCTGCGTTCGACGGTTCTGCTGTTGCGCTGCGCGCCGCAGAACGCTGGCGCGCAGCGCGTGCAGGGATATGGGGCGCACTCTTTTTTTTCTGGTCCGGCGGGGCGTTCATTGAAAATCCGGCACGCTTGCTCGTCGTCGTTATTAGCGATTTGGCAAAACGAACCCAAACACGGCTGAGATGTATCAAGCTGCTTCAAATCGCGGATTGCACCGGTTCACAGCAGCGCACGCGATTGTGCAAAACAAACCCAAAGTGAAGCTGGAGAATTTTACAAACGACGAGAGGCGCAACCATCCGGCTGCACCTCTCGGCATTCGTCTGATTTGTGCGGACGTTGTCTACGCCGTCGCAGGCTGCGCCGTGCGTTTCACGCGGGTGGCCTTGGCGCCTTTTGGTCCTTCCTCGGCGTCGTATTCGACGGACTCGCCGTCCTGAAGTGTTTTGAAGCCTTGGCCTTCGATGACCGAGTGATGCACGAAGATGTCGCGTGCGCCCTCGTCAGACGAGATGAAGCCGAAGCCCTTTTGGTCGTTGAACCACTTAACCTTGCCAGTGGCCATGATGAGCCACTCCTTTCGGGACGTGTAAGGAATCGCGTTTGCCGCGATTCCTTTTTGTACTGCGGCACGCACAACTCCGACGGAGGCCCTTCCCTCGGCGGATTCGTTTTCCAGTGCCATGGAAAACGTGAAATGACTGACGGGGCGGAGTCTACCGACGCGCCGGTATCGGACGCAAAAATAATCAATGTTTGCGCCCAACAGCGAACCTCCTCGCGGGAATGTCGGGTTATCCACAGAAATGACGAGGAAAATGTCAGCCCACGAGCGCTCGCCAGCCGATGCGCGCCGAAATGGACCGGAATCTGACTGGCTGTCTACATCCAGCAACGAACTGCGCGAAACCGAGCGTAACTGCTTATGCCGTTATTGGTTAAGCCGGTTCTGCGCCACTTCGAGCGGAGCATCCTGGGTGAACGCGATCAAGCATTCGATTTGTACCCGTTTTCCCGTTGATTTTCGGAGGTTTCACGCATCGCACGTCTCGAGTTTTCCACGAGTTATCCACAATGCGCGGTTCGTTGGCGTGGATGTGGGCCGATCTTGATTTTCGCGGCGTCGCCGCGATGCTGTTCGCCCGCGCATGAACCTTCTCGAAACAACCAAGCTGATCAAGAGTTACAACGGCCGGCGCGTTGTGGATGAGGTGAGCTTTGTCCTCGCGCAGCAGGAGATCGTCGGCCTGCTAGGTCGAAACGGTGCCGGCAAGACGACCACCTTCCGCATGATCCTTGGAATGGTCACACCCGACAGCGGGGCGGTGGCGTTTGACGCGTCCGACATCACGCACCTGCCGATGTACCAGCGCGCCCGGCGAGGCATCGGATATCTGTCGCAGGAGCGATCCGACTTCCGCCGTCTGAGCGTCTGGGACAACCTGATGGCCATCCTCGAGACGCGGCGATTGAGCGCGTCGGAGCGCAAGAAGCGGGCCGAGCGATTGCTGGCGCAGTATGGCCTAATCAAGCAGAAGAACCAGCCCGCTTGGACGCTATCGGGCGGCGAACGCCGCAAGATGGAAATCGCCCGGGCACTCGTGACGGATCCGAAGCTGATCCTGCTCGATGAGCCGTTCAGCGGCGTCGATCCGATCGCGGTGGAAGATCTACAGCGCGAGGTGAAGCGCCTTAAGGATGAGTTTCAGAAGAGCGTGCTGATCACCGATCACAACGTCGCCCAGACGCTGCGCGTGTGCGATCGAGCGCTAATCATCAATGATGGCCGCGTGTTCATGGAGGGCACGCCGAAACGCATCATCAACGATCCGGGCGTGCGCAGCGCGTATCTGGGCAACACGTTCCGCGGGGATGAGTTTGATTGAACGCGGTGCACTACTGGTGCGGCCGACCGCGTGAAAGGCACCGTCATCCTGAGCGGTACTCCGCGAAGGATCTAGCCTGTCGTAGGAAGCCATAACCTTCGCGGTGTACCGCTCTGGATGACGGTGTTTTCGGCTTGTACAAGCGAGGTCGGACTATTCCCCCGCAAGCGACGTGATCGACTGCGAGGCGAAGCGGTCCAGCGCCACGGGCGCTGAAGCGGATTGCGCCATCGGCGCATTCGGACGCGCAGCGGAGCCGGCGACGTTGTGCAGGATGCGGTTCGGCGATTCGCCGTTCACGTTGATGCGCATCTCGAGCTCTTCGTTGATGTGCCGCTGCACGATCCGAAGCTCTTCCTGCAAATCCTGTCGCTTGGCGATCATCTGCGCGAGCTGCTCTTCGAGCCGCTCAAGCAGCACGATCTTCTGGTGGGCTTTCTGGAAGAGTTGAACGTAGGGCGCTCCGTCACCGGTTGGCTGATCCGTCGTCGACATTCGATTCCTTTCTTAC
>JACMJD010000287.1 GCA_014380825.1 Phycisphaerae bacterium
ATCGTCGAAGTCCACGATGCCGTTTCCATCCACGTCGCCGTTAAGCCATCCGGTGCGGTGATTGGTGAAGCCGGCGTCGATGCGGCTGTAGTCGTCGAAGTCTACGACGCCGTTGAAGTCGACGTCGCCGTAGTATGTGTACTTCACGAGCACTGCGGTCGAGTCGATCGTCTCACCGGCGAACATCGCACTCGGGCCGTAGATGGATTTGAACTCGCTGGCTTCAAGCACGCCGAGAGTAGTGTTTTTCGGATTCGCATTCTTAGCGGCTGAGGAGGTAATCCCGGAACCGGTCCATGCGCCGCCGGCCCGCGCCGTGTTGATTCGGGATTGTACGAATGCGCCTGGTGACGCCCCTGTGTAATCAAGCAGCAGGCCGTTGTCGTTCAGATCGATCGCGCCGGCATCACCAACGAAGAACGTCGCGAGCTTCAGCAGCTTGTCACCGCCGGGCGCGAGCGAGAGCCGACCATTTAGCTGCACCAACAGGTTGGAGAACGATTTCGCGCCGGCGGAGGCCATGTTCACGTGTCCGCCGTTGAGTACAGCGATACCCGACGGGAATAGTGCGTCTCCATAGAAGTCATGCTGACCATCTAACACACGAAACGTCCCGGCGGATGTGAATGTCGAGCCGGCGTCGAAGGTCCAATTCGTGTTGCCAATCCAATCGAGCCAGCCAACAATTCCGACGTTCACCGATCCGCCCGATTGCGTATGGGCGCTGCAACTGCTGAACGTCAGCCGCCCTTGCGCGTCGATCGTACCGGTGTTGTCGATCGCGAAGTTGGCGAGGATCAATTCGGTGGGGCTCGCGGTGCGGACGAGCGTGCCGGCGTTGGTCAACGTCATCGGCGTGGCCGTGCCCTTCTCGAACGTCCCGCCGACCAATTGGATCGTCCCGCCGGCGAGGTTCTTGATCGTCGACTCGGCCGAGATCAAGCGAATCTTCCCGCCGTTGATCGCGATGGTACCGGCGTTCTGGAGCGATCCGTTGAGCGTAAGCGTGTTGGACGAATCGGTCGTCAACGTCGCACCAGGATTGACGTGCAGCGTGCCGCCCGGGGCGTTGATCGTGCCGCTGCTCCAGGTGAAAGGCCCGGTAAGCGTAAGGTCGTTGGCGGCGGTGAGATTGATCGTGCCTTGCAGCGTGCCGGCGGCGAACGACTGCGCGCCGCCGAACGCGGCAGTGGTGTTCGAGATATACCAATTCGCGCCTGGCGCGGCCATCGCGGCGAAGGTCGCGATTGAGTTTTCAATCGCAACTCTTCCGGTGACCGCCAACGACAATTCACGCATGTCGAACGTGCCGTTGACCATCCGCCAGAACCCGTCGCCGCTCGCGGTCGCGCCGGCTGCGAAGGCGTAGCTGGCGTTGAATTCCAGGTAGGACTGCGCGCTGGCGAACTGGACGGTGCCGCTGCTGACGCCGCCCCGCTGCAGGAACAGTCCTGCGGTACCGATGTGAACCGTGCCGGTGTTGTTGAGCGGGATCCCGATCGTCGCGTTGCGGCTCACGATCGCCAGCGTGCCGGCGTTCTCGATCGTGCTGGTCGAATTGCTGGTGAACAGGAATTGCGCTCCGCCGACTTCCAGCCGGCCGCCAGGCATGTTCTTCACGGACGCCTGGCCATAAAACTGCAGAAGGGTGTCGCCGGCGTTCGTGCCCATCACGCGCAACAGGCCGTGATTCTCGATGGTTGATTGGAACGACGTGTCTTCGCTCAGCGTGACTTTGCCGAATTCCACGGTGGCGCCCGGTGCGATGATCGTCTTTCCCGCCTGATAGAACCGTGCCGAAAGGATCGAGCTATCGCCGCCCAGCGTGATGTCTGCCGACCCCGTGAAGATACCGGTGCCGACACAATCCAGCTCGAACGGCGTCGCGGGGCTTGCGTTGAAGCGCGCGCCGCC
>JACMJD010000288.1 GCA_014380825.1 Phycisphaerae bacterium
GGCCAAGCTGTTCACGGTGGACATGATCACGAACTTCGTTGAGACGAAGCTGGCAAAACAATAGTTGCCAGTTGTCAGTTGCCAGGTGCCAGCGAAGGCAAGACCGGCAACTGGCAACTGGCAACTGACAACTGACAACTGACAACTGACAACTGACAACTAATTCATGCGTTGGATCTGGATCGACAAGTTCACCGAGTTCACGTCACGAACATCCGCGACGGCCGTGAAGAATGTGTCGCTGGCGGAGGAACATCTGCACGATCTGTATCCCGCCTTCCCGATCGTGCCGCACAGCCTGATCATCGAAGGCATGGCGCAGACGGCCGGCATCCTGGTGGGAGAAGCGCGGAATTTCGAAGAGAAAGTGATTCTCGCCAAGATCGGTAAAGCGACATTCCATCGACTCGTTCGGCCGGGTGAGACGATCACCTACAGCGCGAAGATCGAACAGCTCAACGAACAGGGCGCATCAATCCAGGGCACAGTGACGGTAGGAAACGAATCCGTCGCCGACATTGATCTGATGTTTAGCCACATCGATCAGAACATCGCAGGCGTGAAATTTCCCGAGCACAACTTCGTGTTTACCGAGCAGTTCACGGAGTTGCTGAAGGGATTTCGGCAAAACGCCACGATCGGGCTATGATATCGCTCGCATGAGTCATCGAGTCGTCATCACAGGCATCGGCGTCGTCTCACCGATCGGCGTCGGGACGAAAGCGTTCTGGGAGAATCTTCTAGCTGGTCAAGTCGGAATTCGCCGGATTGCGCAATTTGATCCATCGGGTTTCGCATGTCAGCTCGGCGGTGAAGCGCCGCCATACAAAATTGGAGATTACGTTCCGAAGAGTTATCGCAAGGCGACCAAGCTGATGGCGCGCGATATCGAGTTGGCGGTCATCGCGGCGGACGACGCGTTCAAAGATGCGGGCATTCAATCAAAGGCGTACGCGGAAAATCCCGCGATCGATGGCCGACGGTTCGGCTGCAATATCGGCGCGGGATTGATTAGCGCGGAGTTGACCGAACTCACCGCGGCCATGCACACCGCGCGCGATGGCAATCGGCTCGATCTGAAAAAATGGGGAAACGAGGGCATGAAGCAGCTCACGCCGCTCTGGCTGCTGAAATATCTGCCGAACATGCTGGCGTGTCACGTGACGATTATTCACGGGCTGATGGGGCCGAGCAACACGATCACCTGCGCCGACGCCAGCTCGCACCTGGCGATCGGTGAAGCGTTCCGCACGATCCAGCGCGGCAAGGCCGATCTGGCGATCTGCGGCGGCGCTGAATCACGCATCAATCCGATGGGGCAGATTCGACAGGCACTGCTTGGCCGATTGAACGATTCGCACAATGACTCCCCCGCCGACGCGGTTCGGCCGTTCGATGTCGACGCGCAAGGCACCGTCTTCGGTGAAGGCGGCGGGCTGTTCATCCTGGAAGACTACGAACACGCGAAGCAGCGCGGTGCGAAGATCTACGCCGAGCTCGTTGGCTTCGCGGCGTCGCAGGATACATACAAAGTCACCGAGCCCGACCCAACTGGCCACAGCTACGGCAAGGCGATCGAGAACGCAATCAAGGATGCGAAGCTCAACATGAGCGACGTCGATCTGCTGATCCCGCACGGCCTGGGCATCGCGCCGTTCGATCGCGCGGAGTTGAACGGTCTGCGCAAAGCGCTTGGCGAAAATCTGTCGCGCGTCGCGATGTCGCCGATCAAGAGTCAGATCGGCCAGCTCGGCGCCGGCTGCGGCGCGGACGCGGCGGCAGCGGTGCTGTCGGTTCATCATGGAAAAATTCCTCCGGCGGTGAACACGCGACAAGTAGTCGATCAACAGAAGCTGAACGTCGACATAGCCTCGCGCGATGCGAACGTGAACGTCGCCGTCAGCAGCGTGTACAGCCTGGGTGGTCAGAATGCGGCACTGGTGTTTCGCGCCATCTGATGAATAGGACAAGACCGTTTTGGCCACAGAGGCACAGTGGACACAGAGAAATACAAAATCAATTTCCTCTTCTTCTCTGTGCCCTCTGTGCCTCTGTGGCCAATCGAATTTGCATTTGATTGATTGATTTGGGGAGTCGATCCAATGATGCACCTGCTGGGCTTCTACCTGGAGTTGCCCGCGTGGTCGCGAATACTGATCGCGGTAGCAGTGTTGAGCTTGGGCATTTACATGACCGTGTTTGGCTATCGCGGTCGGCAAGTGCTGAGATCGGAAACGCTCCCAAACGGGGAGAGTTACCCGGTCGAGGCGAAGCGCCAGCATCCCTACGCCGACATGTCCTTTTTTGTCGGCATCGGCACGTGTGCGGTGGGAGCGATGCTGTTCACCGCGTGCGGCCCGAGCGATGCAGAGAAGCATGGGTACAAATTCTGATCGAAGGATCGGCATGAAATCGCGGCTTACGAGAATGTGTCATCCTGAACGGAGTGAAGGATCTCGGCCGGCGAAAGCCGTTCGATTTCCGAGATCCTTCGGAGTACCTCAGGATGACATGTGCAGCGGAGTCGCCGGGAAGAGTTGTTCATCATGAATCATCGAGTCGTCATTACCGGGATTGGCTGGATCACGCCGATGGGTCACAACATCGAGGACGTCTGGCGGGGGCTGCTGGCCGGCGAAAGCGGGATCGCGCGCACGACGTTGTTCGATGCGTCGACGTTTCCGACGACGATCAGCGCGGAAGTAAAAGATTTCTCGCTCGATTCGCATGTGCAGGACCTCGACAAACATCTCGGTGCCGGCCGCAACACGCAGTTCGCGCTGGCGGCGTGCGCGCAGGCGTGGCGCGACGCGAAGCTCGACGCGGCCAAGCTCGACC
>JACMJD010000289.1 GCA_014380825.1 Phycisphaerae bacterium
ATGGTGTGATCGACTTCGATGATTACTCGTTGATCGACAATAACTTCAACAATCGGCCGCGGGGATTGACTGCCGTACCGGAGCCGACGACGATCGTGCTGATCGGACTGTCGCTCTTCCTGCGACGTCGCCGGGCTCGTTATCGGGCCTGACTTGTGCGTTCACAATCATTCCACGGATGGACGATATGGACCCTAATTCACTGAAGGGTGCTTCATGCCATCGTCTCGTGCCGTCTGGTCCGGTTACATTCGCTTCAGCATGGTCTCGATGCCCGTCAAGGCGTACTCGGCCGCGGCATCGGGCGGCGGCGGCGCTCCTGCGCTCAATCAGCTGCACAAAGATTGCAACAGCCGAATCAACTACAAGAAGGTCTGCCCGATCCACGGGGAGCTTTCCGCGGACCAAATCGTCTCTGGCTACCAGTTCGCCAAAGACCAGTATGTCGTGATCGACACCGACGAGATCGATAAGCTGCGGCCCAAGAGCGAGAAGGACATCGCGATCGCGGCGTTCATTAAGCCCGATGCGATCGATCCGTCGCAGTTCACCGGCAAGTCGTACTACCTGCTGCCCGACGGCCAAGTCGCGGCCAAACCGTACGCGCTGCTCGTTCGCGCGATGGTGGATCAGAAGCGCTTCGCCTTCGCACAAGTCGTATTCTCCGGTCGCGAGCAGATCGTGCTAATGCGGCCGGTCGGCAAGGTGCTGATGATGTCGATGCTCAGCTACGCGTCGGACATGAAAAGCCGCAGCGAGTTTGAGGGAGATGTCCCGGACGTCGACCTCCCTGCCCCGGAGCTGAAGCTGGCCAAGACCCTCACCGATGCCCTGAGCGAGGAGAAGTTTGACCTGACCGAATACAAGGACAGTTACGCTGACCGGCTCACCAAACTGGTTGAAGCGAAAGTGGCGGGCAAGGAGATCGTAGCTCCGCCGGACGAACCAGCGCCCCGCGCAATCAATCTCATGGAAGCGTTACAACAGAGCTTGGACGCAGCGAAGAATAAGAAAAAACCGAGCAAGGTTGTGATGCCCAGCAAGGCTGCCGCCAAAGCGGGCGCACGTAAGCGTAAAAGTTCTTGACCAGTCGGGCTGACGATCGGTCAGCGATTCGGTAAGATTGTGGGCACTCCAACTAACGGACGCCCAGCATGAAGCTACAGACACAGGATATGGACATCCGCCCAGCCGCATCGGGCTACAGCATTGATGAACTCGCCGAAATCGTCGGCGTGCCACTGGCCGATGTCTCGAAATGGGTGTCGCGCGGTCTGCTTGTTCCATCGGCCGATCACGAACGATTCCACTTCCAGCAGCTCTCGCGGGCACAGACGCTGCGCGACTTGGTAGCCTCCGGTGCAAGCCTTAAGAAGCTGCGCGATGCGATGTCACGCTTCAGCGCGAGCTTGACCACTTCTCCGAGCACAGTCGTCTGCAATGATGGTCAGGTTTTTGCCCGCCTTCAAAATGGCGAGCTCATGAGCCCCGTCGGTCAGTTGCAGATGGACTTCGCCCCAGACGTTGAGCCGCTCCCGCTCTCGTCGCGCCAGCCGCAGAGCGCCGCGCAGTGGTACGAATGCGGAATCGCACACGAGATCGACGGTCGGTTGGCCCTATCAATCGACTGCTACCGTGAGGCGTTGCTTGCCGGCGGACCGGACACGGAGATCTGCTTCGCGTTGGCGCATGCCTTGGCTGAAACCGGCGCCATGGCGCAGGCGGCAGAGCGTTACGGACAAGTCGTTGAAATGGATCCAAAGCAAGCCGATGCCTGGAACAACTTAGGGGTGGCGCTCTGCGAGTTGAAACGGCACGACGAAGCGTGTCGTGCGTTTCGTCACGCGCTGGAGCTAAAACCAGATGACGCTGGGGCGCGCTTCAACCTGGCCGATGCATTAGATGAAACCGGAAACGCCTCTGCGGCACAACCGCACTGGCAGGCATATCTACGCCACGATCGCTCGAGTGAACGCGCCGCTTACGCGCGACGCCGCTTGAGCGCGAGCTGATTGAAAGTTTGCACCGAACTTCAGGATCTTGAGTGTTGCGCGACACCCTAGACGAATTGCCCTTGCATTCGGGCTGCGCGCTGGTGCTATGATGCACCAGTTAGTGGAGGATAGCTGATGCCTCAAAAACGATTTGTGATGCGAATCGAACTGACCGGCTCTGCCAAGGAGAAGATGTCCGAGCTGAGCGACGATCTGGGCACGCAGCAAGTGGAAGTGATGTCGAGACTGGTCGATTGGTTTACGCGTCAGCCGGACCTCATCCAAGCCGCCGTGTTGGGACGATATCCCGCAGAGATCGAGGCCGAGGTGGCGCGGCTAATCCTGCATCGAACGTATGGTGGTCCGGCACCTGCGACGGATTCGAAACGGCTTCCGTCTCATCGTTAGCGCATGTGCGATCGCCATGGGCTTACCTCGGTGCAGTATTGCTTATCAACGATGGCGGCAATTCCTCGCCCGAGGCATGTCCTGTCTGGTTAGCGAAGCCCTCGCGGAGGCATCTGGCCATCAGTTCGGCTCGGCTGTTCACCACAAGCCTGCGATGAATCGCCTTGATGTGTTCGTGCACCGTGTGCCGACTCAGACCCATCCGTTCCGCGATGGCCTTTTCGGACAGCCCGAACAGCACCAGTTTCAGGATCTGGTCCTGCCGCTCGGTCAACGCATAACCGATGCTGACACCATCGACATTGCCGGTACGTGGGAACTCGGCCAAGCGTTGACGCAGCGCGCTGGTCGAACGGATGACGTCCGCCATTGCCGAGAGGCGCTTGCCATCCGGCGGCAGCGGCGGCGCGATCGACGGATCGTTCAGCCGTCGGACTTCATCCGCCAGCAGCATCGCTGCCACTTCTAACCGCTGCGCCACCGGCACCAGCGACAAGATGGCTTGCGTGGAGATGTTGCGGGCAGCGGAGGACGTTAGCTCTCGTTTGTGGACCACCAGCGCCCGCTCTGGATCACGTGTTGTCATCGTCCCCCCTGCGAATCGATCCCACCCAATTCGCGGCTCGCCAGTTCCATCGCGTTGGCTGTGCCTGGGTCCATCCACGGTCGTGACGCGGCCCAGCCGGCGCGCCGCGCCAGTTCGGTGTCTGACCCGTTGATCAACTTCGTAGCACAACGAACTCGGGCCAACACGATGCAGACATTGAACAGCGAGAGCGCAACTTCGCGCGGCAGAAGTTCCTCCGGGTCTCCAAGCGCCCGTTCCATCCATCGCGCCACCATCGTCAGCAATTTCACGTCCGGCGCTGGTCGCGCGAACAGAGCCCGCAGGCTCGCGATTGGCGGAACGGCGCTGCCGCACAGCGTCTGGCAGTGCAGCGCATGTACGAGGCTCAACTCCTCGATGCACTTGGACACGTTGGCTTCAAGCTGATGATGCCAGACCTCGGCCAGCTCATCGCGCGACCACATCGATTGCGCGCCCGTATCTTGCGCCAAGTCAACGAGGCGCAAGTACCACGCCGAATCGTTTTGTTTGGTGAAGTCACACATCATGTATTCACCTTCAAATCGGGTCTTCCGGTTCCTCGGGAAACTCCGCCTCCAATGCCTGCTCGGCATCGGCCAGGTCATCAGCGGTCTCCGGCATGCTGCTGGCCACGTACGTCTGCGCGGCGCTGATGACCGCAGGGTTCGAGTGCTCTACGTCAATGAATTCGCCAGGACTGAACGATTGCTGGCCAGTGCCGTCCAGCCGAGACACGGAAGCGCTGCCCGACGACTCAAGCAGGACGAATCGACTCGTCGACGGCTTACCTGCGGCCGGGGCTGCGAAGTTCTGCAAAAGCAGCTTGCTGCCCGCAGCCGAACCGGAGGCATGGTTGTTCCTGACCTGAACGTTCCTTCCGGCAGTGATCACCCAACCCACGCTTGGAAAGACCATCAATGCACCGGCGCCCGTCCCCTCTGTGGTGATGTCGTCGCTTGCGACGCCGTTAAACGCTGTCCCATCGGGTCGAGTGATCGTCGCTGTATTTGCCATGTGTATTCCTTCGCTCTCTCGTCAGCCAGCGCTAACGATTGCTTCGAGGTCAGATGGTTGATTCCCGTGCGCGATAGATACGCAGCACGAGTTCGCCGGCCACGACGACGCACAGCACCGGCGCCAGCGGTAAGTAAATGAAGCCCCCTACGCGGAAGGCCAACAACGTGGATAAGACGATTGCAATGGAAACGACGAGGTACGCCGTCACTCTCGTCCAGGACCGATCGCGCAACCAAATCGCGGCGATCGCACCAGCGACCGCTGCACTGACCACGATCGGAATCTCGCCCGTGATCGACCACGACGATGCGGAGATGTAGCGCGGTCGCTTCAATACCTCGCCACTCAGCAGGCGCTCGATGGCAACTGCCTGCATGATCGCCCCCGGCATCGATCGGCCGTCCGGATGTGCGAACGGACCATCAGCACCTTGGCGGAAGTCACCAATCAAGAGGACGTTGCCGTCGAGGCGATCGCGCAAGTCAGCGTCGCTCATCGAGAAGACGTCTCGGTAGTCGAGCGAGCTGCGCTCCAGGTCATGGTCATCCGGCACCTCGATTACGAACTCCGCGAACGGCGTACCCTTGCGCAGGCCCAACTCGAGGTTCTCGTCGGGCATTGGTGCAACGCTGGTCACGTCCACTCGACGCGTGCCTCCCTCGGCGTACCGTAGTTGAATGGCATCCGGCAACCACTCCATCGCCGGCATCTGCTCCGGCCGCCAACAACGCGACGCAGTCATTAACGCCAGTGAGGGATAGATCCCACCGTTGGGCAGCGTCGTCGCTAGGTCTGCCGTCCACGGTCCGTCCGCGCGCATCAGTCCGTTCGTGCCGCCGGCCGAGACGAGCGGACGCAGTGCAGGCGCGAGGATCGGTTCGAGCGGGCTATCGCTCGTCCCCGCGTACGCGCCAACGATGATCGGCACGCCGCTCGACGCACGGATGCCATCAGCGAACTCGAGATCCCACTTGCTTTCCGGCGGAAAGCGGATGTCGAAGGTCACGGCACGCGGTCGAACGCCGGCTTGTGCCAGCCGCTTCAGGAACTGACCGTGCGCGCGGCGCGCGAATCGAGGGTGCAGCGCGTCTTCCGGACCATCGGACGGCTTTGTGCCTGCAATCGCGGCGATATCCGTGCCGTCGCGCAGCTTGACGATGACCACGTGTGAAAGCGGCGCCGACGGGACGTGATGCACGTTCTGCGTTAGCAACAGCTCGAATGCGAAGTTCAGACCCCTCGTTGCGATTCTCGTGCTGAGGGTTCCGCAAAAGATGGAAGCGACAATTAGCGATACCGCCACCGCGAGCAATCGATGACGTGCGATCCAACGCTCGCCTTTGCGCCTTGCCCGGTAGATGCGCCGGCGATCCGGTGAGACCGGCTCCCCGCGTAATAGAAGTTGAAGATCATCCTCCAGTGCACGGACCGTCTGATACCGGCTATCTGCGTCCTTAACCAACGCCTTGTCCAAGATCTTCTCGACGTCACCGCGCAGCGATCGATTGTGTTTGCGCGGTGTGGTCGGGTCGGATTCCAAGATCGATTTGGCGGCCGTGACCGACGACGTGCGATCCACCTTGTATGGCAAGTGACCGCAAAGCAGCTCGTACAGGATCACGCCCAACGCGTAGACATCGCTGCGCTGGTCGAGCTCAAAGTCATGGCCACTCACCTGCTCGGGGCTCATGTACTGCGGCGTGCCGAAGATCACGCTTGCATCTGACCAGCTAGTGCCGGTCGACTCGTCCAGTTGCATCGAGCGGGCGACGCCGAAGTCGATCACCTTCACCTGGCCCTCGCCGTTCACCAGGATGTTCGATGGCTTCAGATCGCAGTGGATCACGCCTTGTTCGTGCGCGTGCCGAACGCCGGCGCAGACTTGCAGAAACAGTTCGATCTTCGCCTTGGTGCTCAAGCGCTTGGACTGGGCGAACACAGTGATGGAGCTGGCCCCCCTGACCAGCTCCATCACGCAAAACGGCACATGCAGGACCCCATGATGATGCACTCCCGCGTCGTACAACTGGGCAACGTGCGGGTGATTCAGCGTTGCCAGCAGACGGGTTTCGCGCAGGAAGCGCCCTTCCGCGGCGGCGGAGGAGGACTGCTTGGACTTCATGATCTTCACGGCGACCGTGCGGGCCGGTTCATTCTGTTTCGCTTCGTAGACCGTGCCCATCGCGCCCTCGCCTAGCTGGCGGAGCAACAGGTATCGGTCGAACGGAACATTGATCTTGTTATCGCCCACCTGCGACAGAAGTGGAACGTGCTGCACGTCGAAGTCGCCATCTGCTGGTACAGGGGTCACGGGAGGTTCGCTGCCGTCGGAATGCATGCCCATGCAGAACACTTTAACGTCGAAGGGCGCAGCGACGATGCCATCGCTCGTCGTCCCATTCGACACCGCGATGACCTTGCGCTGCGGGCGCGCAGATTTGCTCTTCAGTCCCACCATTGACAACCCTGGTCTGCGGACAGAGGTGCTTCCCACCCTTACTCCGCAGGCGACCAGGTTTTCGAGCAATCAATTTTGAAAAATATTTCGCAGCTCCGCGAGGGCAACGCCGAGGTCCTGGTGGGTTGCGCCAAACTCGATCAGTACGTCATTGAGCTTGCGGCGGAAGATGCGCTTGGCGGTGTTCAACGCGATCGCCGCCTGGCTGGGCTTCTCGAAGCCGAACTCGTTGGTCAGCACCTGGTAGCTCCGGGCGGCTTCGCCCTGCTCCAGCAATCGTCGGCTGAAGACCTCCCAAGCTGCCGCGCGATTGGTCGCGCACAGCCGCTCCTTCGTCAGTCGTAGCGCCTCGGCAATCGCGTGCTCGGCCCAATGTCGCTCGAACAGTACCGCTGGATCACTGGTCGCCGGTGCGGCGATCTCTACCGGGGATTGCTCATCCGTGCCGTGACCGTTGGGACCACGAGTTCGTCGGCGACGGAATTGATCAATCCCGTAATCAGCCAGTGCCCGGCTGAGCAATGCGCGGAACTTGCCGTGGTCCTGATCCGCCCGGCTGAGCAGCGCGCTCTGCAGGAGCTTCGACGTGATGAACCCCTGCAGCCAGTCTTCCGCCTCATCATCGTTCAGGCGGAACCGCTGTCGGATGAACCGGCGCATCGGCGGCATGTAACGTTTGAGCAGCTCATTCAAATCGAGTCGTCGGGCCGCCGGTTCCTCGTCACCGGCCACGCGCCGGATCAGTGACCAGTCGGTCATCGGGAATGATGAGGTGTCCTCGCTCATGGCAGATTCACCGGCTGTCGGCCGACCCTCCCCCGATCTTATGTGCGCATAAAAATGCCGGCGGGTGAAGAAGGAGGGGGGGAACCTTCTTCGGGGATCTCCGCCGACGGCAGCATCGTAACGTCGCCGCTGCAGCAATCAATTGAAATATCGATCAAGGGTACCCTACTTCCTCGGCTGCTTTGTCGAAGCCGCATATGCCAAGATCGCGTCCTTGAGGATTGCTGAAGAGTCGCGACGCTCGCGCCCGGCCAGCTCAGCGAGCAATCCCGCGCTCGGCTTCGACAGTGACAGCAGTGGTGCATCGTCGTACGATTTCTTGGCCGCCGCGCCTTCCGTGTTGTCGATTCGCTATCGATTCACGACTTACGTTGACGAATTCCGTCGCTGACGACGTGCTGCGGGCCAACGTATTCAGTTGTCAAAGAGAGTTACAGACAGCGCGCCAAAAAACCAGCGTGCGCCCGCCACCGATCTGACATCGTTCGCAGCATGTCGCTACTGATCTTGGTGTCGTCTCTCGTTGCTGCTGTTCTGCCCGGCAATCGCGGCGGTCGGGCTGGTCTGGCTTCAAGAGCGGCCTGATGGAATATCCCACGTCCACCCGAGGTCGGTAATTGGCGGACGGTGGCCGGCGAGCATCCTGCGCACTACCTCGTCGCGCTCGCGCAGAACAGCGGGGAGAACACTCGCCACGTCGCCCAGCGGCACAAATGCATCTCGAAGCGTTGGCACGGTCCAGGCGCACATCACAGGATCGTCGTCGGTAGCAACACACATGATGCGCACACCGCTCATGTCACCGCTCACGTTCATGGTGCCATACATCTCGATCATCGGGCACTCGTGCGGCCAAGCTTCGCGCGACGCCATCACCGCCACGAACCGGGCGCCGCGGCCTTTCACGAAGGAGTTCATTCGCTTGACTATCACTAGGCCCGCAAGCTTGCAGGCGTCGGCCATCCTCCGCGCGGCGTCTTCTGCGGGCTCGCGACCTGCTCGTATCATGTGCGCACCTTCTGCGCGAGGGCCGCGATGCTGGCGAGCAGGATGATGAGTGAGATGAGCTTCCGCATTCATGCGGTTATATCTGCGGCCCGCCGCGCCAGCGACGGAAGTCGCGAGGCGGGGTGAATGCTCCGGCCGCCGGGTGGTTTCATGTAGAATCATAGACCATGAAGTTGAAGCAGGATGAGGTCGTCGGCGGGCGCTGGCGACTCACTTCCCAGTGTCGAAACCAGGGCGCTAACGGAATAGTTTGGTTTGCGGAAGACACCACTGCCGCCGGGAGCGGCGAGTACGCGATAAAATTTCTTAAGAGCGAGAGCTTTTTTGGTACCCCAAAGCATGAAAGATTTCTCGCAGAGATGCGATTCGGCAGGTTGCACGCATCGAATCCTGGAATCCTGCCCGTGATCGATTCCGATGAAGGTAGTCTAGAGAATCCGCGATCTTGGTTCGTGATGCCGCGCGCGGTTCCACTTTGGGAGCGATTTCCACCAAGACGAAGCACGACCGACAGGCTGTTCAATCTCTCGTGCGTTTGCACGCATCTGCTCGAAGTCGCGCGGACTCTGGAGCAGTTTCATTCGCAGATGGTTTGGCATCGTGACATCAAGCCCGACAACATTTTTGTGTGGCAGGACAAGACAGTCTTAGGTGATTGGGGCTCGGCTGACTTTCCAGAGAAGCCATCGCTTACCGCTGTGGGCGATCGACGTGGCGCCGAAGGTTATCGGGCCCCGGAGCTTTCCGCTGCGGCAGCAGTCACTGACTTTGGACCGGCAGATGTTTGGGCGTTTGCGAAAACGCTCTTTGTTCTCGGAAGTGGACATAGTTGGCCGATTGAGGGTTCGCCGGCGAGGTGGGCAGGCGCCAGATTGAGCACCTACCGAACCATGAGCCGCGTGCGATGCTTCTCGATTATCTGCTCGAACAAGCGACGCAAGAAGACCCTGCGAAAAGGGTCGCGATAACCATCGTGCGCGAGGAGCTGGACACTTGGCTACAGCCATGCAATCCGGCGTTACCGCCCCGAGCTGACGTGCCGCTGCATCGGGTCCGGTCGCTGTTGTTGGATCCGAACTTTGCGCCAAACGCGATTGAGAATGCGGAGAATGAATTGAAGCTCCTCGCGGATCGCGCGATCATGCCGGTCATAAATCGACTCACAGACCAAGCCAAGGGCGCGGGCCTTGAACTCATTCCAAGCGGCGGGGATTTTTGGACGCAATGCGGCCTAGATAAATCGGCGATTGGTCCGCTCAAGGCAAAAGCCACTTTTGGCGTACGATGGAAAGCGAAGAATTGTCATGTTGCGGCCGGCGTGTCTGCGAGAGTGACAATCACGAATGAACTTCACATGGTCAGTGCGTTCGGGTTTAACGGCGAGGTAGCGGGCACGCTGTCGCAAGAAGCGCCCGCGGTACGATTTGGCTCGATACGTGCCGAGCAAGAAGCTAAGGTGGCCGCTGCTTGGTTGGAGCACAACTTTCCCGCCGCCATGGACAGACTCGCCGACATTCTGCAAAGCCGACTCATTTCGTGAGACTTCAGCCATCCTGCAAACGCAACTTGGCGCTTATGGCTCCCGGGATCGCTCGTTTCACGCTCCGCGCAATGTTGTACCGCACGTTCGCCGGAAGCGTTGGCCACGCGTCAATGACCCGCTGCAAGTCAGCCGGATACATTTCTGTGACCCGTACGTGACCCGCTGGCGGAAAATCGCTCGATTTCCTATTGATATGTGATGATTCCGTATACCCCGCTTGGGTATCCGGCCGCGAGATTTTGATGCTAGCGGGATTTTCGCTGGCGGGCAACTTGATCCGAATTTCGCTCGCTTAGCGCGACAATCGCAGCGTCGTCACGCTGTACGCCGGCAGGGTAGACGAAAGGTGATTCGGTTTCTTCAGCTCGGTTTGACCCAATGAATTGATCTTCGCCGCGGCGCTCGTGAGCTGGAATGTTTCGACCTTGATGAGCGGTGTCGCGTGCTT
Source organism: Phycisphaerae bacterium (assembly GCA_014380825.1). Next base: position 10,252 of record JACMJD010000289.1, read on the forward strand.
GATCGAGAGTTCGCCGGTCACGTCTGTGTCGGATCGATTGATGAGCACGATCGTCATGACCGATGGATCTTTTTCATCGACGCTCGCGTATACGGATGCCGTGGCGATGTCGTCGCTCGTAGCCGCGATCGATTGATCGCCGAAGTGTCCGCCCTTGCCGTCGTAGTTCTGATACATGTCGAACGCGTTTTCGATGAAATCGGTCTTGTCGCTCTCGGGCCACCAGCAAGCGGCGAAGATTCCCTGCTGGCCGAAGATGCCGAGTACGTCCGCCTGCGCGATTGCGCCGGAGATGTGATCGGCGCCGCCGTAGTTGTATTCGGTGATGGCGATCTTCGTGCCCGGATAGAACTGCTCGACGTCATTCTTCAGGCGTGGGATCATCGCGATCGGTTTGCCTTGTGTTGAGTCCTTCGTGATCCAGCTCGTCTCGACGTAAGTCGGATCCCACAGCGATCGCGGCGACTGCACGCGCGCCGCGACCACGTCGGGCGTTGTTTCCTTTCCGGTGACGCGGACGTCGTCGCCTCGCGCTTCGGGATACCAGTGCACGTCGAGCACATCGAGCAGACGCAGCCCGGCGCTCGCTTCGGCCTTCTTCATTTCGGCGAGGAAGAACTGATGAAAGTCGCGCCCGTTTTCATCGGGTGCATTTTGCAACGTGCGATATCCGTTCCAGCCATAATTCACGGCGCCGAACACCATCGCATCGGGCTTTACACCTTTGATTCCGCCGGCAAAATCAATCGTCTTCTGCGCGAGTTCGGCGTAGGTCAGTTTCTCGGGATGAATTCGCGCGTGCGTGTGCGACCACAGATCCGGTTCGTTATCCAGCGAATAGAAAATCACTTGATTCGGATCGTGCTTCGATTTCTCCACCCAGTTGACGAACTCATCCTGATACACAAACGCGTCCGCAAGATCCGGTTTGAGCGACAGCGCGCTATTTTTCTTCGGCAGCGACTTTCGGAACCGCTTGTTCAGATAATCCGGCGTCTGGTTCACGTCGCCCTCGGGACCCTTGTCCGCCGACACGTAGCCGCCGATTGGGACGGTGACGACCAGCGCCTGTTTGTTCTTCGCCGCCTGTTCGAGCACAAGCCGTACGGGTTCGCCGGGCACGTCGGACTTGGACATGAAATCATCGCTCTGATGATGCCAATCCGAGCCGGCATTGGAGGCGTTGTTCTCCCAGTTGTACGCCGTCCAACGATTGCCGCCGATTCGCGTCAGCGGGCGCGAGCTGACAGTCTTGGCGTGCTGGTTCATGCCGTAGATGTAAGGTGAGATCGGTCGAACGTCGGCCGAGCTGTCGATCGCGAAACGCACGACCGTCGGCTTTGTAGCTGGATCGGCGGCCAGGGCGTTCCTGCTCGCGAGAATCATCACAATCGCCGCTAATGTGATCATCGTTTTCATATATTTCGCAGTAAGCGTAACCCACTTCGGGTACAATCCGCAATCGGTTGCTTAGGGGCGAAATTCGCAGTGTGGAGGTTGGGATGTCTCGATTCGAGCAGCTCGAAACGCGAACGCTTTTCAGCGTCGGAACGCCCAGCGATCTGATCATCGTCGACCAGTTCGGCTGGCGCGCCAATGCTCCGCGCAAAGTCGCGATCTTCGCCGATCCGGTGAACGGCCAAAACTCGGCGGGAAGTTACTCGCTGCCAGTGAACGCGCCGTTTCAGGTACTGCGTGTCAGCGATGACAGTGTCGCGCACAGCGGCACGGTCACGCAGTGGAAGGCCGGGCAGACAGATGCGGTTTCGGGCGATCGAGTTTGGTACGCTGACTTTTCTAGTCTCACCGCGCCGGGCGATTACTACATTTACGATTCAACGAACAACCGCCGCTCGTTTCCGTTCAAGCTCGATAATTTGGTGTTCGATTCGGTGCTGAAGACGAGTCTGCGCACGTTTTTCTATCAGCGCGCCGGCACCGCGATCGACGCCGCGCACGGAATCAACTGGACGCACGCGGCCGGTCACGTCGGACCGAATCAGGATCACGCGGCGCGCTTGTGGACCGGTTCCAATCAAGGTCAGCCGCGCGATCTGTGGGGCGGATGGTACGACGCAGGCGATTACAACAAATACGTTCCGTTCACCACGAGCGTGATGTGGAACTTGCTCAACGCGTACGAATGGAACCCGGCCGCGTACGGGGACAACACGAACATTCCCGAAAGCGGCAACGGCGTCCCGGACACGCTGGATGAAATCAAGTGGGAGCTTGATTGGCTGCTGCGGATGCAGAACGTGAACGGATCGGTGCTGAACCGCAACGCGAACGCGACGTATAACGCTGGTAATTACGATCCATCCACCGACACGCAGCCGCGCTACTACACGCAGGCGACGACGTGGGCGACATCGAGCTTCATCGCGGCGATCGCGCACGGCGCCCGCGTGTTCGAGAACTTCGACGCGCAGTACCCGGGCTATTCGACAACCCTGCGCATGGCGGCGGAAAATGCGTGGAACTATCTCGCCGCGACACCGAACATGACGCCCGCCAGCGGCACCGACGGTGGCGGCGGCGGTGGAAGCAACGGCGTGAGCGGTGGCTTGGCCGCAGCGGAGGCGAGCAGCGATGCGAACGGCGATCGACGGCTTCGCGTTTTTGCCGCCGCGGAGTTGTACAAGACGACGGGCAGTGCAACGTACAAGTCGTATTTCGAAGCGAACTACAAGAACGCCAACACCAGCGACAACGGATTTCATCCTCTCACCGATGCCACGCCACGCTTCGATTCAAGCGTGGCGGCCGATCTGAATCGCGCGTTCGTCACGTACGCAACCACGCCCGGCGCGAGCGCGACGATCGTCAGCGAAATCAAGAACGCGCTGCGCAACAACATCACGCAGAGCTGGCTGGCGGTTGGCGAATACACCAATCAGACCGACCCGTATCGCTCGTTCATGTGGGACGGCCATTACACGTGGGGTTCGAATTCGCTCAAGAGCGAATGGGCGAACATCCTGATGTACGCGGTTCGTCTGAACGTCGGCACGCAGTTGGAGCGCGATCGCGCGAAGGAAGCCGCCGAGGAATATCTGCACTATTTCCACGGGCGAAATCCGCTGTCGATGGTTTACCTGACGAACACCGGATCGATCGGCGCCGAGCGCAGCGCGATGCAGCCGTATCACAGTTGGTTCGGCGACGGCTCACCGTTGTATGACGGGCCCAGTTCCACGTTCGGGCCGCCGCCGGGATATCTGGTTGGCGGGCCGAATCAATTCTTCAGCGTCAGCACGATCTCGCCACCGCGCGGCGAGCCGCCGATGAAGGCGTTTAAGGATTGGAACACCAGCTTCCCGGAAAACTCCTGGGAGATCACCGAGCCGGCGATTTACTACCAGGCCGCGTACAGCCTGCTCGCTTCTCATTTCACAGGCGCCCAGTTCGCGAGCGTGTCGAACAACAAGCTCACGATCACCGGCACGTTCGAGAACGACACGATTTCCCTCGGCGCCAGCGGCACCGATTACACCGTGACGATGAATGGTCAGGCACTATCGTTCGCGAAGGCGTCGGTGAATCAGATCGAAGTGATGGCGCTGTCCGGCGATGATGCGCTGAGCATCAACGCCGCGATCACGGCCCCGCTGACGTTCACCGGCGGCGCGGGAATCGACACAGTGAACGTCACCGGCGCTGGCAGCGTCACGTTCACTACGTCGCAGACGATCGACGCGCTGTCGATCTCCAACAGCGGCGTGGCGACGCTTGCGACGGGCGGCGGGAAGGTGCTGGTCGTCAGCAGTCTTGTCCTTGGCGCGAGCGCGAAGTTGGGTCTGACCGACAACAACCTGATCGTGAACTACACAAGCGGTTCGCCGCGGGCAACGATCCAATCCGCGATCAACACCGCCCGCGCCGGCGGCGCGTGGAATGGATTTGGTTTGACGAGTCTCGCCGCGCAGTC
>JACMJD010000290.1 GCA_014380825.1 Phycisphaerae bacterium
AACTGCGCCGGCGCGGGATTGGATCCAATCTGATCGAGACGGCGCTGCGATGGTGCCACGATCACAATTACCTCAAGGTCACGCTCGACACGTTCATGGAGCGCGAGCCGGCCATCAAGCTGTTCGAGAAATTCCACTTCAAACACAGCCGCACGCGCGAGGTGAACGGCAAAGAGCTTTCGTATTTCTATCTCGATATTTACGGCCGGGAAGAGCAGCAGGGCCGCGCATGAATGCGGATTATTCGATGCCGCCGGACGTCGAGCGAAAACTGTATCTCGACGGCATCCAGCTTTTCAACGACCGCGAGTTCTTCGAGGCTCACGAGGTGTGGGAAGACGCCTGGCACATGGCGTATGGCTTGAAGTTCGAGTTTTACCAGGGCCTGATCCAATGCGCCGTGGCGCTTGAGCATTATCGCCGATCCAATCCGCGCGGCGTGCTCAGCCTGTTCGAAAGCTACAACAGGCATTTCAAAGATGTGCCGGCCACGTTCATGGGGCTGGATGTGAAGGCGTTTCTTGTCGAGATGAAGAAGATTCTTGATCCTGTGCTCTCGGCCGATCCGGTTCCGGAGCGCGGGCAGATCGAATTGGATGCGACACGCGCACCGACGATCGCACTGAGATACGATCCGTTCGAAACAGGCGAGGCGCAGAAGTTCAGCAAGCCGGCGCAATCCTGAGAACGTGTCGCAGAGGCCGATCGCGTCAGCAGATTAAGGTCGTCTTCCTGTGGTACTCCGAAGGATCTCGGGAAGCGCAAGCCGTTCGCCTCCCGAGATCCTTCACTTCGTTCAGGATGACAAGGCGCGAGTTCAGGGTGGATAGCAGCCGATTTCTCGGCTCGCGAGCGTGCTTACGCGCGTTTCGTCAGCTCGATCAGCGGCGACACTTTCTCCTGCTTCTCCATCGACATGATCCACGTGCGCAGCTCGTTGCAGCGCGCTTCGCCGACGACTGATTTGCCCAGCGCGTTGAACTTCACGGCGATCTCGTCCTCGGTCATCGGATCGCGCGGGTCGCCCTTGGGGACATCGACGCGTTTGGTGAATTTCTTTCCATCAGCCGTCGTGATCGTCACCTGACTGGGCTGGAATTTCGGGAACAGCGCTTCGAACTCGTCGTTGGCGACAACCTTGACCATGTCCATGATGGGCTGCAACTTCTTATCCATCACGCGCTCTTCCTTGAACTGCAGCGGCGTGACCATGCCATCGACCAGCCCGACGGCCATGCAATACGGCAGCGAATGGTCGGCGGTCTCTCTGCTGTCCGGGCGATACTTATGCGGATCGCCGAGGATGTCGGCGGCGCGGGCGATCACTTCGACTTTGATCTCCTTCACATCGCTCGCCTTGATGTTGTTCTCTTTGACGGCCTTCATCATTGCGGTGAGCGGCGCGTGGCTGAGCGCTTCGATCGGGAACGATTTCATGCCGCAGTCGATGATCTTGTAGTGATCGCCAGACGACTTCGGCAGATTTCCCGTCAGCTTTTCCGAATCGAACTTCGCCGGCTCACCCTTGTACTGCACGTGACCAAAGACGGCGTACAAACCTTCCTTGCCGTCGATCATGTGCTCTGGCCCCGTGAAGCCGCGCTTGGCGAGCAGCGCGCTTTCGACGCCCATGCGACAGGCCCAGGGATCGACGACGTTCTTCATGTTGGTGAGCTTGCCCGCCGTCGTCGCGCCGGGGGAGAAGCTGCGACTGGCGCAAATGCCGATCGCGTTGACCATCTGTTCGACGGTGAGATTGAGCGCGCGCCCCGCCGCCATCGGCGCAGCGAAGGCGGTGAGCGTCGCGTGATGCCAGCCGTATTCGCGCACGCCGGGAATGCCGGCCTCGCAGAGGCGCATCTCGATCTCGTACGCGATGATCGTCGCGAGGATGAGATCTTTGCCCGAAAGATTCTTCATCTCACAAATCGCCAGCGGCCCGCAGATGATGTCGGACGGGTGACACGGATCGGCCTTCCAGTAGATGTCGTTGTAATCCATCGCGCGCATCATGTGCGCGTTCATGAACGCGGCGTCGGAAGGGTTCGTGCGAAAGCCGGACACAAACGTCCCGCAGGCGCCCCTCGCGCCTTCGCCGGCCATCTCGCGGAAATGCTCGAGCAGGATCTTCGCGTCGGTTTGTTCACTGCCGCCGAGTGCGCAGCCCATCGAGTCGAACCAGAAGAGTTTGGCGGATTGGATCGCCTGCGAACTGAGGTGTTCGAATTTCAGGTTGGTCGCCCATTCGGAGAGCGTGTGTGAAAGATACTTCTTGTTCTCTGCTGTTCCTTTACCGGCCATCGGCTCCCTCCGTGTCACAGAGTAACTTCTTTACATTTCCACTCGACCCAGCCCCATCGCGCGACGCCACGCGCTGAGTTGCCCAAGATGCATCGACTCGTGCTTGGCTATCAGCATCACGGTCATGTCCGCGACCTTGGGATGCGCGGCTCTCCAGCGTTCCAGCGGAACATCTTCTGCGAAAACCGCCTGATCGCATTCGACCAGCGCTCGCTCCGCTTCATCGTGCGAGCGCTTGTACGCGTCGATCAACCCTGCGCGCGGACCGTAAATCCTCGCATCTCCCTGCGGCGACGACTTCATCCCGAACGGATGCTCCTTCGGATCGTCGAACGGAACTCGGTTGAGCATCTTCGCAATGACTTCGTTGTATAGCGTCAGATGCGCCAGCGTCCACGCCGGATGATTCATCGCCCGGCCGGGCACGGGCTGCGCGATCATCTGATCGTCGGACAAGTCGCCAACCAGGCGCAACGCGTATGCGATGTCGCGCCGCCAGGTGATGAGGACAGACGTTCTGAACAGGTCGGACATGCTCACGGCTTCACCAATCGGTACACGTCAAACGTGGGCGGCTCGGCAAGCAACGCTCGCCAGCTTTCGAGAAACCGCTTCATCTCCGGATCGTGTGCGACGCGCTGGCGGTCTCTCGCATAGACCTGCTCGTTCTCGTACAGGATCAGCTCAATGAACTTGTGATCGTCAGACTTGTCTTCAAGCAGCCGCACTTCGATTCCGCCGGGACCTTCGAAGTATGGGATCCCGTCGCGGAGAAACGTCAGATACTCTTCGCGTCGGCCCGGCGCGACACGCAGCCGGATGTGCAGGTCGATGCGCGTTGGCTGAGTCATCGGATCACCCCACGGCGTATCGCGCGACTTCCTTCGCCACCGATATCCGTAAGCGAATCGAAGTGAGCTCAAGGTACTTTCGGCTCATTCAGAGGCACTCTGAGCCGACCTCAACGCGCTTTCCCGTCAAGCCCTCCGCGCTTGTGCTCGTATGAATGCAGCCGCGACTAATGCGAAGCTGGACAATGATGAGGGTTCCGGCACCGGGCCGAATGCCAGTCCAGGCATACGGGGCACGGTCGCGCCGAGTGGGCCGACGAGGGTCATGGCGCCCGTGGTCGGATTGATCGTGTAGATGCCATGCGCGCCGACGGCCTGCGCGCCATTCACGATGCCGAACATCACGTTGTCTTCGGGTCGAAAGGCGATGTCGGCGGGATACAGGTCGAGTTGGCGCTCCACCGCAACGGCACCGGTATTGCGATTGATCTCGACCAGGCGCGGGCCTAAACCGTCGTTTTTTACACCGTACAGCGTTCCGTTGTTGTCACAGGCCAAGGCCAAGAAGGGGCTGAAACCATGGGCGTCACCGATCAACGTCGCCGCGCCCATTGTCTGATTGATCGAGTACAGCCGCTGGATGCTCGACATGCCAAACAGTGTGTTGGTAGTCGCATCGAAAGCTAGCGATTCCATATATCCGCCGCCAACGCCCATGCTGCCGACGATCGTGGCCGAGCCGGTGGTGGGGTTCACGGTGTACAGTTGATTGGAGCCATTCACCGCCCACATCCTGAAGCTGCCTGGCCGCGTATCGCTCGCCAGATCCTTCGGCCCGATTGTCGTCGTGCTCACGAGCGTTGCCGCCCCGCTGGTCTGATTGATTTGGTAAAGGCCGGGGACGGAGCTCTCTGTGATGCCGTACAGGTCGCTGGCGCGTGCCGCGGCACAGACCTGCATCACCGTCACGACGGTGATCAGGAACAGAACGTTGAGATTTCGCATGCGTGAACTCCCATAGCCGCACACGACGATAGCTTCCGCTCAATCGCTTCGCAAAGAAAATCCGCGACACGCGCGTCACGCCGTCGCGTATCGCGCGACTTCCTTGGCCACTTCAAGCGTGCTGTTCTTCCCTCCCATATCGTACGTCTTAACCTTCCCTTCTTTAATAACGCGGGCGACGGCGCTTTCAAGCTGCGCGGCGCGATCCTTCTCGCCCAGCCAGTCGAACATCATCTTCGCCGTCAGCAGCATCGCGTGCGGATTGACCTTATATTGACCCGCGTACTTCGGCGCGCTGCCGTGGGTCGGTTCGAAGACGGCGAATTTGTCGCCGAGGTTGGCGCTGGGCGCAAAACCAAGACCGCCAACGAGACCTGCGCACAGATCGCTCACGATGTCCCCAAACATGTTCTCGGCGACCAGCACGCTGTAATCCTGCGGATTCTTGAACATCCACATGCAGATCGCGTCGATGTTCGCCTCATCCGCCCAGATGTCGGGATAATCCTTTGCCATCTTCTTGAAGATGCGCGTCATCAGCCCGCCGGTCTCGCGGAGCACGTTGGGCTTCTCCACCAGCGTCACGCGCTTGCGGCCGGTCTTCTTCGCGAACTCGAACGCCCCCTTGCAGATGTTCGTGCAGCCTTGCACGCTGACGATGCGCGTCGAGAGCGCGACGTTATCCAGCCCCTTGTCCTTCCAAGGCTTCATCTTCGGATTCAGGCACAGCGCTTCGTAAATCGACAGCGGCAGCGGATGAAACTCGACGCCGCCATACATGCCTTCGGTGTTCTCGCGGAAGACGACCTGATCGATCATTAATTCCTTCGTCTCAGGATTGGCGATCTGCGTGCCGCGATAGTTGAGCGGATTGCCCGGGTAACTCTTGCACGGCCGCATGTTCGTGTGCAGGTTGAAAAGCTGCCGCAGCTTCACGATGGGCGAGAAATAAACCAGCTTCTTATCCTTCAACTCCGGCGCGAGCTCGGCCTTGGCGTCGTCCTGCGGCTTGCTCGTGATCGCACCGAACAGCGCGCACGTCGAATTCTTCAGGATCTCGATCGACCGATCCGGCAGCGGATTGCCTTCTTTGCACCAGAAGTCCCAGCCGATATCCGCGTGTACGTATTCGGCGTCGAACTTCATCGCATCGAGCACGATGCGCGTCGCCTCCATCACGTCGTTCCCAATCCCGTCGCCGGGCATCCATGCAATTCTGTACTTAGCCACCGCGTTCCTCCTTCGAATTGAGAATACGATTAACCACCAAGACACCAAGAGCACCAAGAATTCAAAACAAAATTTTGTATTCTCTTCTTGGTGCTCTTGGTGTCTTGGTGGTTCATTTGTCTTGTTTCAACCGCGATGCCACGACCGCTTCCGCGCCGCCTGCGACGACCAGTTCTTGCGCGACCGGACTGAGGGCCGGGAACGGGAACTCTTTTCCACCGCAGACGACGACCGATCGACGATAACTCACTTCGATTTCCGATCCAACCGCCGTGAGCTGTTTCTGCCCGGCGAATTTCGATCGGAGATACTCGACGAACTCCGGACATTCAAACACGACGAACCCGTTGTTGAACGCGTTGCGTTTGTAGGTCTCGCTGAAGCTCGATGCGATCACGCACGGTATACCGAAATATTTCAGCGCAGTCGCGGCTTGCTCGCGCGAGCTGCCGGTGCCGAAGTTTTTCCCGCCGACGATAATGTTGCCGGATTTCGCGAGCGATTTGAAGTTCGGATCGTAGTTTTCGAAGATCACCGCCGCCATCTCGTTGGGCTTCATGTCGTCTTTGTAGGTCCACTTGCCCGCGTAAATTCCGTCGGTGTTGAGATTGTCGCGATCCATGAACAGTGCGCGCCCGCGCACGGCTTCGGGGAAGCCTTGGATGATCTGAACGGCGCTCGCTGCCGCTCGCGGCTTAGCGTTTGATTGGACGGATTTGGTCGCGACGACATGATCGAACTTGGACGGCGCGCAAATGTATCCAGCGACCGCGGATGCCGCGACGACCGCAGGTGAACCCAGGTAGACGAGTCCGTTCCGATCCCCCATCCGTCCTTCGAAATTTCGATTGGTCGCGCTGATCCCGACTTCTCCCGCTTTGATCGTCCCGCGTCCGAGACCGATGCACGTACCGCACCCCGGCGGCAGCTCGATCGCGCCCGCATCGACCAGCGCGCTCCAATGTCCATCCCGCTGCGCGCGAGCTTGAACATCCGCGCTCGCGGCAGCTAAGTAGAATTCGACGCCCGGCGCGATCTTCTTCCCGCGCGTGATCCGCGCCGCTTCAGCTAAGTCTTCATACCGCGCGTTCACGCAGCTCATCAGCCACGCTTTGTTGATCTTCACCTGCTTCTGCTCGATCTCCGGCAGTGACGTCATCACCTTCACATTATTCGGCCCCGCCACGTGCGGGATCACTGTCGACAGATCCAGTTCCAACTCGATCGCGTACGTCGCATCCGCATCCGACTGCAATCGCTCGCTCCACCATGTCTCCACGTCCGCGCGCGTAAATGTCCCGCGCGAATTCGGTCCGCGTCGACCAGGACGCATTCCGTTCGCGAAATAATCCGCGCGTTCGAACAGATAATCGCGCAGTACTTCATCAAACGGAAACACGCCGGCCAGCGCGCCCCACTCGGTGGTCATGTTGGCGATGCTCATGCGCTGGTCCGTCGACAGCGACCGCACGCCTTCGCCGTGGAACTCAACCGCGTGGTTCAACACTTCGTCCTGATTGAACAGCCCGCACAGCGCGATGATCACATCTTTCCCGACGACACCGCTGCGCAGCGACCCGCGCAGCGTCACCCGCGCGATCGGGGGCACTTGCCACCACGTCACCCCCGTCGCCCAGATGCTGGCCGCGTCGGTGCGAACGACCGGCGTGCCCAGCGCGCTCATCGCGCCGTACAAATTCGAATGCGAATCGCTCCCAACCACGAGCGACCCCGGCGTGACGTAGCCCTGCTCGACCATCACCTGATGCGAAATCCCCGTGCCCGCCGGGTAAAAATCGATCTCCTGCTCCCGCGCGAACGCGTCGATCTTCGCATATTTCCCCAGATTCTCCGGCGTGATGTTCTGAATGTCATGATCGATCGCAAAGACAGGCTGCGCCGGATCGAAAATCTTCGTCGCCCCGCCCGCGCAGATCTGCCTGAACTTCGGAATCACCGCGCCCGTGTTGTCATGCGTCATCACGTGCTTGGGG
>JACMJD010000291.1 GCA_014380825.1 Phycisphaerae bacterium
CCTGCTCCCGCGCGAACGCGTCGATCTTCGCATATTTCCCCAGATTCTCCGGCGTGATGTTCTGAATGTCATGATCAATCGCAAACACGGGTTGCGACGGATCGAAAATCTTCGTCGCCCCGCCCGCGCAGATCTGCTTGAACTTCGGAATGACCGCGCCCGTGTTGTCGTGCGTCATCACGTGCTTGGGTTTGATCGTGACGAAGTCACCCGAGCGGACGAGTTGATTCGGATCGAGGCCGACGGCGTAATGCGTCGCGATTTTTTCGACGAGTGATTGGCTCATTAGTCCAGAATATTAAACCACGAAGCCACGAAGTCACGAAGAGGAAAACAACAACACTGAACGCGTTGGTTTATATCTCTTTCTCGAGTTATTCCAACGGCATGACCGCGGGTGTCACGTGGCATCGCACCTGACGGATCAATTCGAGTTTCTTTCGATGAAGCGTAAACTTGAGTTGTGGGAATTCTTCGTCCAGTTCTTGTTGCGCTTGATTCATCGGCAGTTGGCAATCTCGCGCGCGATACTCATTGTGCGGGAACTGCGGAACAGGTCGCTGCCCACGCGATACGCGAAAAGTTCGTCAATGGAAGCCTGATCCCAATACTAACATTGCATCAGATCGGCGAGCTAGTGGCACACAACGACAGCGCGGTGGTGTCCGAGCGGTTGGCACTGCTATCACAGCTTCCACATGTCGCATTTGTACAGTCATTGAAACACAAGGGACATGTTGGAAGCATCATAGATATCGGCGCAGCAGAAGTTCAGGCGATATACCTTGAGCGGCTTCGAGACCCTGCAGATATCGCCGAATTTGCGAAATTGAAGTTCTTGGCGTTTGACACAGGCCGTCGGCTGGTTGCGCAGTTCGAAGGAGTACTTCCGGAACTCAAGATCAGGCTCGCGGAAATGCGTCAGCGAGATCGCGCCGTCTCATCACTGGTTCACGTCGATGTCTTTAAGAACCGTCATCAATCGCTCCGCAAAGCATTTCAGGATGTGGTAGGTTTTCGCAAGGATACCATCGCCGCCGCATCGGAGTTCGCTCGTAAATTGGCATCCGAGCTAGGCGCACATGCGGACAAGAAAGCGGGAGATCCGAGCAGGCTGGCGCGAGAGTTCGCGCAGGATATGCGACCGCGATTCGCTAAGCTGGCACGGTCGGAGCAGCCGGTACTAGAAACGTTGTGTGCGCATTACAACGTCGATGTCCGTGCCGTAAGCCTAGACATGTCGGTTGAAGATTTCTGTTGGATGGGTGTATTTCAACGACAGCTCGAGATTCTTGTGGAAACCCTTGGGCTTCCTGTACGGCTTACAGAACACGACGTTTCTTCGCGAATGATGCCTTCGTGGATTGTACGTCGGGAGATATTTCACGCGCGCCGAGCGGCGACGCGGGCAGCTGGGTCAGATTTGAGCGACGATTATCTAGCTGCCCTCGCCTGCTATGCTGACTTGACGGTGGTTGATAAACGCACGCATGCATACCTCACCCAACGCATTTCAAAGTGCGGTCCTCTGCGTTCTTGCTTGCGTCAATTCACGAAAGTGCGAAATACAAGCGATCTGGCTCAGCAATTGTCGGAGCTAGCTTAAGCGGAGTGCGCTAGTCCGAAAAACGTTGAATCCACCGTTTCGCGTTGCTATCGTGACTTCCCTGAACCCGCTTAGGCTAGGCGGACATTTCACTCACCCTCGGAGGGCATCATGAAGCTGTTCTGGCGAGCTCTTTGCCTTTGCGTTCTCGCGCTCCCAACCTCGCTCGCGTCGGCGGCTTCTTATTACATGCACATTCCGGGGATCAATGGCGAGCAGTCCGTGCCGGGTTTCCCCAACGCGATGAACGTCAAATCGCTCACGATCGCGCCGCAGGAGTTCTTCGATCGTCAAGGCGGCCGCCGATCAAACCTTGCGCTGCGCGGCCGGTGATGAAATGCGCAGCGCGCAAAATTGAAATCCGAAAAATCTTTCGACGATTTTGATCAGCCACCCGCGATTTTTTTCTTGCGCTGCGCGCCTGACGCGCGCCGAGCGCAGCGCGCGATGTCTATAGGGATACGCGCATTGTCCCTCAAGCGCGCGTCCCCACGAAAGCGAGCGGACTGAACGTTCGCTGCTGCGGATCTTTGAAATTCGAATGAGTCGGAAACGAAGCCAAAAGCCAAACTTGGTGCGTCGTGCGCAGCGTTCGCTCAGCAATGGAGTTGCGCGGATCGTGTCGGAGAGATCGGTGCGATATGCGCTATCAATCTAGCGGAACGAAGCCAAAGCCGAAGCGGCCACTCGCGAGCGATTGTGCAAAACAAAGCCAAGCGAGCGAACGCGAAATGCAATCGTGCAAAATGAAGCCAATGTTAATCCGGGCAAGCCGGTTCGGTCACAACCAGATTCGCATCGCGCGAGATTTGCCATTGGCCGCGGGGGGTTTTGCGGAGGATGGTGAGCGTGTAGCCGGTTTTGAGGATTGGTTGACCGGATTGGGGGGTGATGGTGATTCGCAGACGGTTGCGCAGAAGCGCCCAGCCGTCGCCGAGGTTTTTCAACTCGATGATCTCGGCGTCGCCGTCGATTTTCGGATCGTCCGGCGAAGGGCTGCGCGCGAACGCTTCTTTCCCGAACGGCTGCATGCCCGGGACCATGAAGATGACATCGTCGGCCAGCAGCGAAAGGAGCGTAGCGCTATCCCCGGCCCTGCTGGCGGTCATCCAGTTGTCGACCAGGTCACGGATGGCTTGTTCGTCGTCGGTCATGATCGCGGCATCTTACTTAATTCCGATTACCATCGAATCCGGCCCGCACAGATGCTCAACGCGCGTTTCGCGGAAGCCGGTTTCCTTCATCCAGCCCTGGCAATCGGCGCCGGTGAAATCGAATCCGCCGGGGGTTTCGATGAGCATGTTCAGGCTCATCAAGAGTCCGAACGCGTTGGTGCGACGATCGTCGTCGATGAGCGCTTCGTGGACGATCAGCGCGCCGCCTTTGGGGAGCGCGTCGAAGCATTTCTTCAGGAGCGTTTTCTTCTCGGCCAGATCCCAGTCGTGCAGGATGTGGCCCATGATGTACACGTCGGCGGGCGGAAGTTCGTCCTCGAAGAAATCGCCGGGGTGGAATGTGAGGCGATTGGCCAGCTCGAACGATCGAATGTAGTCGTTGAAGATCGGCCCGACCACCGGCAGATCGAATTCACCGCCGGTGAGATGTTTGTGGGCGAGCGCGACTTGGACCGACACCGCGCCCTGCGCGCCGCCGACGTCGATGAAGGTCTTATAGTCCTTCCACGGAAGCTTGTGCGCGATGGCCATTGCCGCGCCGGCGCTGAGTCCGGTCATTCCGGCGAGGAATTGGCGCAGTCGCTGTGGATCGGAGTAGAGCGTTTCGAACAGACCCGCTTCGCCGTGCTTCGATTCGTTCTGTGCCTTTCCGGTGCGCAGGCCTTCGGGAAGCGAGTTCCAGAATTTGAAGAGCCGCGCGTTGAGCATTTCCAGAATGCCGCCGGCGTAGGTTGGTTTGGCGCGATCGAGGAAGAAATCCGCATCGGGCGTGTTGCGATATTTCGCTCGCTCGCCGCTGCCGTCGCGCTGGACCATGCCGAGGGCGACCAGCGCGTCGAGGAAATCCCGCCGCGAGCGCGGGTGAAGTTCCAACCGGTGGCCAATCTCTTCCGCCTCCAGGGGACCCGCCGCGAGGAGCGAGAACAGTCCCAGCTCGATGGCCGAAAGGAGCGTCTTGGATCCCCAGAAACCGAAACCCAACTGCATGATCGAATCGAGCGAAGGTTGTGTCGTGTTCATAGACTTTCATCTTCGGCAACGAAAGCGCCGCCGAAAAGTGCCCTGTTCAGGCGGGCGATTGTCCTCATGAAAACGGCGTTATTTCGACTTTTTGCCCAGAACCTTCGCGATATCGAAGTCGATGAAATCGGCGTGGTGGAAAATCCACGATTCGATCGTTCGCTCGACCTTGTCGCCCTCGTGCGAGTGCGTCGCGATGATGTGCATGACCTCCGGTGGCAGGCCGTGCTTGTAACACATCGCGACGCCGGAGAACGGGTGGCGGAGCATGTCCCCGAAGTGCCCTTTGATGACTTCGCCGCCGGCGCTTTTGTCAAACTCAAGCATCTTGCCGACGTCCGCCAGCAGCGCGCCCGCGATCAGTACATCAGTGTTCACGGGGACGCGATCGCCAAAGACGTCTTTCAGAACTTTCGCGATCGCGATGCATTGTTTGGCGCAGCTGTTGAGGTGTTCGACGAATCGCATGTCAATTTTTCCCGCGAGCAGCGTGAACGGGATGGCGCGGATTTCGTCGAAGGTCCAGCCTTTGCCGCCGCAGCCGGTGGTGAGCGCTTCGCTCCAGACGGCAGCGACTTTGTCGCGGAGTGTCATGTCGCGAATGGAGGTGATGTCGGGGAAGAGTTCTGCGATCTGATCGAGCTTGTACGTTTTCATCATTTTCTCCCAACGCCCACGGAGCTTGCTCCGTGGGTCTCCCGGCGCGACGAGACCCAGGGAATAAGCTCCCTGGGCGTTCACAGTCAGCGCGTCGGTCCATCGTACGCGTGATTGACGGGATCGATGCGGCGCATGGGTTTCTCGCGCGTTTGTTCTTCGACGACGTGCGCGACGAGTCCCGGCGTTCGCGCGATCATGAAGATGCCGTTGAACACGCGACGATCGAGTCCCAAGTCTGCCAGCACCGCACCGATCGCGCCGTCGACGTTGATCGGCAATGGTTTTCCAGTCGCGGCGAATTCACGCTCCATCGCGCGAGCTGCGCCGACATGCTCGCCGGCCACGCCGGCTTCGTCTGCCAGTTCGAACAGCTTTTTGGTGCGGGGGTCTTTTGTATGAATTCGATGCCCGAAACCCGGCATTCGTCCGCCACGCGATTTCATCTCGACGATTTTCGCGCGCGCGGCTTCGTCGATCGTGATGTTTGATCGCTTCGCCCGCGCGACGATCTCGCCCAGGCGTCTGGCGCAGTCTTCGATCGCGCCGGCGTGATGTTGGTTCACCGACAGAATCCCCGCCGCCACCGATGCACTCAGGCTCGCGCCGGTGCTGGCAACGGTTCTCGCCGCGAGCGCGCTGGGCGGTGTCGCGCCGTGGTCGATCGTGCCGACGAGGATGGCGTCCATCAGTTTGCCGACGCGATCGTCTGGCAACTCACCTTTGAGGATCAGGTAGACCGCGGCGCCGAACGAGATCTTGCCCATGAGCGAAGCGACATCGTAGCCGCGCACCATCACCTGGTTCGGCTCGATGCGCGTTATAGCGCTCGTCCACACCGCTTTTTGTTCCGATTCGCTCATCAAGCTTCCGGTGCCATCCAGTTTTCGCAGTCGATCGACGACCGCCGCAGGCAGTTCGCCGAATGCGTCGACGACGGTCGCGCCGACGCGCCGCAGCGCCGCGACTTTTCCCGCGTGCGTGCCCTTGTTGCCTTCGATGATCGCGCCGGCGTGGCTGAATCGCGTGCCCTCGCGCGCGGCTTTCCCGCCGATGTACGCGATGACCGGCTTGGTGATCTTCTGCATCGCGATCAGCTCGGCCAGGTCTTCTTCCTGCGACGAACCGATCTCGCCGAAGATCACGATCGCGTCGGTTTCCGGATCGTTCTGGAACAGCATCGCGACGTCGGGGATGCGCATGCCAAGCACCGCGTCGCCGCCGATGTGAACGATCGTGCTGAGCTTCACACCGGCCTGGCCGAGGTAATAGCCGGTGCTGCTGGCCATGCCACCGGAGCGCGAGATCACGCCGACGCCGGTCGGTCGGCCGGGCTTGAACCACTGTCGCGCGGAGTCGGCTCGGCCACCGATCATCCCGACGACGGCGCGGCCCGGACTCAAAATTCCCAGCGTGTTCGGGCCGACGAAGTTCGCATTGTTCGCACGAGCTGCGGCGGCGATTTCCATCGCATCCCACACCGGCACCCGATCCGGCACGAGCACGGCGAGCTTCACGCCCGCATCCAGCGCTTCGATGGCCGCGGCGCGAACCATTGGCGCGGGTACGAAGAGGACGGAGATATCGATAGCGCCGAGCTGATTGACGGCGGCCTTCGGCGTGTCAAACACCGGCACGCCCAGCACGCTCAGCCCGCCCTTGCCGGGCGTCACGCCGCCGACGACTTGCGTGCCGTAATCGAGCATCAAGCGCGTGCGCGCCATTCCCTCGCGCCCGGTGATGCCTTGCACGAGCACTCGCTTTGTTTCGTCGATCAGTATTGCCACGAGATCGCCTTGTATCACGGGCGTCTCGCCCGTGTTCCTCGCCCTTCGCACGGGCGAGACGCCCGTGATACGAACTCACAAACCTGGGATTTCCAAGTCGACAAAAACGCCCTCAACACCGGCGCGTCGACACTCGACTTCGCAGGCGATCAGCTCGCTGTCCTTGTTCGCGATCTCCGCTTCATTCATCGTCAGCGCGGGTTTGCCGGCGTCGTCGCGCAGCAGGCCGTACGCGTTGCTGATCACGATCGGCGCGATCTCTCGCCAGCGCGAGGCGTCGATCCACACGCGACCGCCTTTGATCGGGAACGAGAACGCACTAGCTCTGTCAACAAAACTTGGCACACGACGGGCTCGCGGGGTCCACTTCATTTGCGAGGCATCAACCAGATCCGCAAATCGCTTCGCGATCTTCGCTGGCGGATCGGTCTTGCGATATCCCTCGATCGTCGCGGGCAGTTCTTTGCCGGCGCTTTGCAGGATATCGACGGCGCGGTCTTCGCTGTTTCCGCCGAGTCGGATCACGGCGGGGATATCGAGCTGCATTTCCCAGAACGCTTTGGCCAGGCCATATGCGGACCAGAATTGTTCCTGCGACGCGACGCCGGAGCCCGAGCCAAAATATCCGACGAGGTTTGGCTGCTGAAGGATGATCCGCGCCGCGCGATAGACCTTCGCCGCGGACGGATTGCCGGACGTGTCGGTGAAGTTCGCGACGGTGAAGTTTTCGTTCGTGAGCGCGTCCATCGACATCATCGACCCGCCGCCGCCCGCGCCGTGGAAACCGGCCAGGCCGCGCGAACCTTCGGCTGCGGCCGTCGCGAGCTGGGCAAAATAGAATGTGCCGCGGTGATCGTCCTGCTCTACCGCGTAGGCGATGCGCTCGAGCTGCGTGGGCGGATGATCCAGCTCGCGGGCGATGTCGATGCCCAGCTCCGGATGCCGGAAGACGGCGTAATCGTCCACCGTCACGCGACAATCGACTGCGATCAATCGACCGTCGTTCGCGATTCCCAGCGGATTGATCTCCAACGATCGAGCCTCGGTCGCGCGCATCGTGTTGAACGCCGCCCGCGCCGCGCCTGCGACTTTTTCCTGAAGTCCCGCCGGCAGATCGCTTCGGCCCAGCGCGAGTTTCAGCAACTCGACATCGGGGCCTTCGCGCACGGCGCAGGGAATTCGATGCACCTCTGCCGCCCGGTCTTCGATTCCCGAACCGCCGGCGAGCGACAGCAGCATCACCGGCCGGCGCTCGTGGTCGTTGATGGACAGCGACAAGAACAACTCGCGCGACAGCGCGACCTTTTCTTCGATCAACACATGCGTGACCGCGAACTGCCCGACTTTCATGCCGAGCATTCTCGCCGCGTGCATCGCGGCTTCCTGCGGAGATTTGGCAAACGCGATGCCGCCGATCGCGGCGCGTCCCGTTGTCCACGCCTGGATTTTCACGACGACCTCGCCGCTGCCAGTTGCCATCAAAGAGGCGGCGACATCGCGCGCGGCGGCTTCGGAATCCGCGGGCCCGCCGCGCGGGATCATAAATCCGTGCTGTGCGAGAAGTTGCTTGCCTTGATATTCGTGCAGCCGTGCCATGTTGAAGCGTCGCGCAGATTAACGGATCGTCGCGGCACTTCAAGCGCTGATTTACTCGCTCCGCCCCACCGCGAGCGGTACATTGATCGTTCAACTCCGCTGGGCAGAACGATGACGCGCAGAAAGTTCCTTGAACTCGTCGGACAAGCAGGCGGCGCTTCGGCTGTATACGGCGCGATGTCGGCGCTGGGGTTGATGGCACAACCGCCCACCACCGCGCGATCCGGTTATCGATTCGAGCTTCGCGGAAACGGAAACGGCCGGCGCGTGCTGATTCTTGGAGCTGGTCTTGCCGGACTTTGCGCGGCGTACGAGCTTCAGAAAATCGGCTACGACTGCCAGATCCTCGAAGCGCGAACACGCGCGGGCGGGCGCGCGCACACGATCCGTCGCGGAACGACCGAGATCGAATCGGATGGACGATCGCAAACTTGCACGTTCGATGAAGGCGAATACTTCAACTGCGGCGCGACTCGCATTCCGCAGCAGCACTGCACGCTCGATTACTGCCGCGAGCTGGGCGTCGCTGTGGAGCAGTGGGGCAATCTGAACGAGTCTGCGTTCTTGTATCGCGAGGACGGTGGAGCGCTAAGCCACAAGCGGGTCAGATTACACGAGGCGCGCGCGGACATGTATGGTTACGTCGCTGAGCTGCTCGCGAAGGCGATCGGTCAAAAGGATCTGGATCAGCGACTGTCGGCCGACGACAAGCAGCAGTTGCTGCATTATCTCGCGGTCGAAGGCGGGTTGTCGGCGGACATGCTGTATCACGGCAGCAATCGTCGCGGCTACTCAAGCTGGCCGGGCGCGTTCGATCGATTGGGCAAAGGGGATGAACCATTTCCGATCAGCGCGATCATTCAGAGCGGCTTCGGCACGATGTTCTCGTTCAACTGGGGCATCGAGCAGCAATCGATCATGTTCCAGATAGTCGGCGGGACTGATCGCCTGCCGCGCGCATTCGCGGATCGCGTGCGCGATTCGATCGAGCTTGGCGCGCGCGTCACGGAAATTCGTCAAACGCCCGGATCGGTTGAAGTCGCGTACATCGATCGGATCGGCCGAGCGCAGGAGGCGAGCGCGGAGTTCTGCATCTGCACGATCCCGCTGCCGGTGCTGAAATCGATCACCGCGGATTTCGTCGATCGCACGAAACGCGCGATTGCCGCGGTGGAGTATGAGTCAGCAGTGAAAGTAGGTCTGCAATTCAAGCGGCGGTTCTGGGAAGAGGACGATCGCATCTTCGCCGGCATCTCACGCACGGATCAGTGCATCAGCCAGATCATGTACCCATCGCACGGATTCCTCGGAAAGAAAGGCGTGCTGATCGGCTGCTACAACTTTTCCGAACAGTCCGAGGAGATGGGACGATTGAAGCCTGAAGCGCGGATCGAGCGTGCCCTGACCGAAGGCGGGAAGATTCATCCGCAGTATCGCGACGAATTTGAAAACGGATTCTCCGTCGCGTGGCAGAAGACACCGTTCAGCATGGGCGCGTACGCCAGCTATCGCATGGCGTCCCGGCGCGAACATTATCCGGTGCTGTGCGAACCAGATCGTCGAGTCTATCTCGCGGGCGAACACATGAGTTGGCTGACCGGTTGGATGGGCGGCGCGCTGGACAGCGCGCGGAGCACTGCGTCGCGCATTCATGAGCGGGCGGAACGTGAGAACCGAACCTAATTACTCCCTCTCCCAGAGTACTGGGCGAGGCAACGCAAGCGCGCTGGCACGAGCATCCGCCGCGCGTTAGGACTACCACACCATGAACCGCATCATGCTTTTTCTCTCGCTCGTCGTTTTTCTTGCCACGCCCACCTTCGCCGATCGTCCATTCGACCCGGCCACCGGGCGCGATACGCGTCAGTTTCCGCGCGATCCGCAGGTGATGTATCAGCACATCGCGCTGGACATCGTCATGCGCGATCCGATGAGCCGGTCGTTCACGTGCAATGAGATGATCAAGTTCCGCACACCGGGAAGAGCGATCGATCGGCTCGATCTGGATGCAGTCGATCTAGAGATCGAGAAGGTCACCGATCTGCAAGGCCAGCCGATCGATTTTCGATATGACGACAAGGTGCTGACCGTGCGGTTCGCCGCGCCGCTGCCGGCCGATACGGATAGCGGGATTCGAATCAGCTATGCCTGCAAGAAGCCGATCGACGGGATGATGTTCGCGCTGCCGGATGAGAAATATCCCGATCGCCCGGTCAGCATTCACACGCAAGGCGAGGCGGAATCGAACCGTTACTGGTTCGTCTGTCACGATTATCCGAACGCGAAGCAGACGAGCGAGATCACCGTGACGATTCCGGCCAAGTACAAGGCGCTGTCGAACGGGGCGCTGGTGTCGCACGAGGAAGTCGCGGACGGCATGGTGAGATATCACTACTCGCTCGGTAAGCCGCACGTGTCGTATCTGGTCTCGCTTGTCATCGGCGACTTCGCGGTCGTGACCGAAAAGTGGCGCGAAAAGCCGGTCGAGTATTGGGTGCCGCCGGCGAACGAAAAGAACGCGAAGCGCACGTTCGGCAAGACGCCGGCAATGATGGAGTTCTTCAGCAAAGTCACGGGGTTCGACTATCCGTGGGAGAAGTACGCGCAATCGGTCGTTTACAATTTCAACGCCGGCGGAATGGAGAACACGAGCTGCACGACGCTGACCGAGGGGACCAACATCGACGAGCGCGCCGCCCTCGACACCGATGCCGACGGTCTGATCGCGCACGAGCTGGCGCACCAGTGGTTCGGCGACACGATCACGTGCAATTCCTGGCCGCACATCTGGCTGAACGAAGGGTTCGCGACGTTCATGGACGCCGCGTGGAAGGAACACGACAAGGGGACCGAGGCGTACGCGTATCAGATCTTCAACACGATGCGCGGCGTGGCCGCGAGCGATGATGTGACGGCGCGCGGCGGGATCGTCTGGCCGCACTTCATATTCGCAGAGGAAGTGTTCGGCCGCGGGATCAGCAACCCGTACGGCAAGGGTTCGAGCGTGCTGCACATGCTGCGCAAATCGCTCGGCGATGATCTGTTCTGGCGCTGCGTTAGCGAGTTCATGAAGCGCAACGCGTTCAAGAACGTCGAGACCGATGACCTCCGGGTCGTGTGCGACGAGCTGTCGGCCAAGAGCTACGAGCGGTTCTTTCATCAGTGGGTTTACCGCGCGGGCTCGCCGAAGGTGAAGGTGGCGTATGACTGGAACGACGCCACGTACGAAGCACGCGTGACGCTGGAGCAGACGCAGCCGATCTCGATTGACGCGCCGGCGTTCCAGAGCGACGTCGCGGTCTGGTTCGTGAATGAGAACGGCCAGCCGATCAAGCGCGTGCTGCCCATGGACAGCCGGCTGTCGACGCTCACATCGCACCTTGAACACGAACCGGCGCAGATCGTGATCGATCCGGAAGGCGCGCTGCTGGCGAGTTGGGAGTACGACCTGCGCACGTCGATGCTGATCGAGCAGGCGCTGCGCGGGCCGACGCCGTTCGCGCGATACCGCGCGATCGCGGCGCTGGCAGATAAGGATCGCGATGAGGTGCGCGAAGCGCTCAAGTCGATCCTGATGGATGAGAAGCAGCATCACACGTATCGAGACGAGGCGGCGATGGCGCTGGGCAAGATGAAGCACGACGAGGCGCGCGACATTTTGCTGGGCGCGCTGTCGGGCGATCAGGCCATCAAAGAGCACAAGACGCGTCGCGCGGCCGTCGCGGCGCTGGGGGAGTATCGCAGCCCGGCGGTTGAACAGACGCTGCTACGCTTCGCCAAATCCGATCCAACGTACACGGTCGAAGCGACGGCCACGGACGCGCTGGGCAAGCAGGCATCAAGCGAGGCGATTGTCGCGCAGTTGCTGGCGAACGCGAAGCGGACGTCGTTTCGCGACCAACTTCGCGTCAATGCGATCAACGCGCTGGCGGCGCTGGAAGAGCCGGAAGCGATCAAACTGGCTATGGAGCTGGGTGAGTATGGCCAGCCGTTTCGGAGTCGCGGAAATGGGATCGAGGCGGTCGGTAAGATCGCGAAGAATCTGGAGAAGAAGGACGAGGCGCGGAAGTATCTGCTGGCGCTGATCAACGATCCGCAGGACCGTCCCGCGCTGGCGGCGATCCGCGCGTTGGGCGAGCTCGGAGATGACGCTGCGATCGCGGAGTTGAAGGCACTGTCGCAAAGCAGCGCGAAAAAGCAGCGACGCGAAGCCGCGTCGGCGGCGATCGATACGATCTCAAAGAAAGCGCCGACCGAGAGCGCGAAGGTGCGCTCGCTGCGAGAACGAATCGAAGCCCTGGAAAAGGCCAGCGACGATGCGAAGCGGGCTCGTTCGCGCGACAACGAAACCAAGGATCTGGCACCAGCCACGCAGCCGTGAGTCCTACAATTGGGTATGAGACGCGCACCCATTATCCTTGCGGCGCTGTCGATTTTCTCTACCACCCTTCTCGCGGCGCCGCCGCCCGAAGTGCGACCACTGTCGGAGCCGCCGCCGTCGCCGCGGCCTTCGTGGATGAGCGGCGATCGCAACGCGCTCTCGCCCCCGCTGCGGTCTTCGCTTGATCAGGCGCCCAGTTATCGTCCGAGCATCTGGCAGCGCGTCGAGCGCGATCTGGATCGCAGCATGTGGCGTGTCATCGACACGCCGACGTACGAGCTGAACCGCCTGGAGCTGGAGCGGGCTGCCAATCGACCGAACGCCGATCCGCAGGCTAAGCGCGACTTGTTCGAGTACGAGCGCGATCGGCAGATTCAGCGGGATCAAATCCAGTATCGCCAGCAAGTCGCGGGCTCGCGCGAAGAGGAAATGCGACGACGCGCGTATCAGCTCTGGCTGAACGACGGTTTGCGAGGCGCGATCGGTGAACAGGCGACGCAGGATCGACTGACGTTAGAGACGGCTCGACAAAAGCGCGATGCCGACCTGACTGCTGCGACGAGTGCGCGCGATCAATCGATCACTTCCGCGCGCGACGCGGATGCTCGAGCTGTTATTCAGCGTGACTTCGAGTCGCGACGGCAGACAATCGAGCAGACGTATCAGAACGAACGGGCGCGGATTCTCGGAGTCGATCCGAAGTAAGCAACTTTGCCGCTTGCGGCGTCGCAGATCGAGCGATTCGCGATGCCGAGCCGTTGCATTTGCGACGCCGCAAGCGGCGCAGCATTGCGATCAGCGAGTTAAGCGATCTGCGTCTTCCGTCGTCGTGCGGGACGCGCTTTCGACCGAAGGCATCGGTCGCGGTTATCACTTTGCGACGACGCGGCGCCATTTGCAAGTCCATCAACGTGATTCGTTGATGCTTCCAACGCGTGCGCCAGTCGCTTGCGGGCGTGGTCGACGTACGCGAGTTTCCGACTGTTCATGCTGGTCCTATAATCGGCCCCTTCGCGTTGGCAGTATGAATCCATCGACACTGAGAATCCTGGATGCGAACTTGAACCGCGCGCGCGAAGCGCTGCGCGTGGTCGAGGACCACGCGCGCTTCGTGCTGGAGAATCAGACGATGTGCGCGGCCCTGAAGCAGCTTCGACACGATCTGGTTGAAGCAACATCAGGGTTCTCCTCCGATGCGATCCTGCATCGCGATACACCTGGAGACGTGGGGACGACAACCAAGACTTCTTCCGAACAATCGCGCGATGATGTCGCGCACGTCGTAACCGCCGCGGGCAAACGCCTGGGTGAAGCACTGCGGACGATCGAAGAGTTTCTGAAGACGGAAGATTCATCGAGCGCCTGGAAGGTCGAATCCATCCGCTACCGCTTCTACGACATCGAGCATCAGCTCGCGTTCACGCTCCGCCCCGCCGCTGGCGTTTTCGCGTCCGTTCGTCTTTACGTGCTGATCACCGAAGCACAGTGCAAACGACCGTGGATTGAAGCAGCGAGCGAAGCGATCGCAGGCGGCGCGGATTGTCTGCAACTCCGCGAGAAGTCACTGGAAAGCGGAGAGTTCCTGCGACGCGCTAGACAGTTCGTCGAGATCTGTCGAGCGAACAAGGTGATCAGCATCATCAACGACCGCCCCGACATCGCGCTGTTGAGCGGCGCCGACGGCGTGCACGTCGGTCAGGACGATCTTTCGGCGCGCGACGTGCGAAAACTGCTCGGCACGAGCAAGATCGTCGGCGTCAGCACCCACCGAATTGAGCAAGCGAGGAAAGCAATCCTTGACGGCGCCGACTACATCGGCGTCGGTCCGGTGTTTCGCAGCGCGACGAAGCCGCGAGAGATCCTTCCTGGCTTGGATTACGCCCGTGAAGTCGCGAGCACGCTCGGCGATAAGATTCCCGCCGTTGCGATTGCGGGCATCACCGAAACAAATGTCGATGAAGTGTTAGCCACCGGCATTCGCGCGATCGCGGTGACGGCAGCGGTGGTCGGTTGTGAAGACGTGCGCGGCGCTACGAAACGACTCAAGGCAAAATTGAAGAAGAGTTAGCCACAGAGACACAGAGGGCACAGAGAAGAAGATGTCGAATCGCGTTTCTCTGTGATCTCTGTGCCCCTGTGGCCAAATGCATTTGGAAACGGATGTCCGAAACCGTCGTTCCATCTTCCGACGAGCTCGCCGCACCGGCGGTGCTGCAACAGCGGTCCTTCGTCGCCCACGCGAAGCTGATCGGGTTCTTCACCCTGATCTCGCGCATTCTCGGCATGGCGCGCGAAAGCGTCTCCGCGCACTACTTCGGCACCGGCGTCGTCGCGGCCGCGTTCACCGTTGCGTTCGCGATTCCGAACTTGTTCCGCAAACTCTTCGGCGAAGGCGCGCTCTCGGCCGCGTTCATTCCGTTGTACGCGCAGGCGATCAAAACTCACCACGAAGATGAAGCTCGACGCTTCGCCGCCGCCAGCGTCAATCTGCTTTGCATCATCCTGGTCGCGATCACGATCATCGGCGAGCTGATCATCTTCGGCCTGATGCTGCTCGACCCGGCCATGCGTCCAGATCGGATGCTCACGCTGAAGCTCACCGCGATCATGCTGCCGTACGTGCTGATGATCTGCGGCACGGCGTTCCTCAGCTCGATCCTCCAGGTCCACCGCCGCTTCGGCGCGCCCGCGGCCGCTCCGATTCTGCTGAACGCAGTACACATCGTCGTGATCGTGCTCGGCGCGAGGATCATCGGCCTTAGCGCGTACGAACAGAATACGCAGCTTGCGGAAGTCGCGCAAACGCGACTCGCATTCTGGCTCGCGTTCTTCGTGCTCGTCGCCGGTGTCGGACAGATCCTCCTGCTCTGGCCCTCCCTTCGTGGAGTGGGGTTTCGATTTGAATGGGTACGGAATTTCTGGACGCCGCAGGTTCGCAAGATGCTCATCATGTCCGTCCCGGTGGCGCTCGGCGCGGGCGTGTTGCAGATCTCCGTGCTGATGGACAAGGCCATTTCGCTCACGTTCGCGCAAGCGTTTGACAGTGCGGGAAACCTCGTCACACACTTCCACATCTTCGGCCAGGCGTTCCGGTATCCGATGGACGTCGGCGCTGCGGCGCGATTGAACCTCGCGCAATTCCTCTATCAATTCCCGCTCGGCGTGTTCGCGATCGCGCTGGCGACGGCGATCTTCCCGAGCCTTAGCGCCGACGCACTCGATCTCGACCGCGGCCGATTCAAGTCCGTCCTTCGACAAGGCATCGCCGCGACGATGTTTGAAGGTCTCGCCGCCAGCGCCGGACTCATTCTCGTCCGCTATCCGTGCATTCGTTTGCTCTTCGAGCACGGCAAAGTCACGCCCCACGACACCGAACTCATCGCGCGTTCGCTGCTCTGGTACGCCACCGCGATCTGGGCGTTCAGCTTGCTTCAGATCGTGAATCGCGCGTATTACGCGCTGCACGACACAACCACGCCGCTGGTCATGGCGATCGTCAACATCGTGCTGAACCTCGTCGTCGAACTGCCGCTCGTCTGGATGCCCGCCTTCGGCGAAGCAGGCATGGCCGTCGGAACGAGCGTGAGCTTCACCGTGCAGGCGATCGTCATGCTCTACATGCTCGACCGCCGCGTCGGTGGAATTGGACTTGGCCAGCTTGCGCGCCCCGTGGCGAAGATGCTGATCGCGATGGCGCTGATGATCGGCGCGTGCCTGCTCGTTCGCTACGTGCCGGGATATCCGACGGAAAGTTCCCGCGGCGCGTCGGCGGGTCAGCTTGCGATTCAAGTGCTCGTCGGCGCGATCGTGTATTGCGGCGCGTGCAGCTTGATGGGAGTCGAAGTGCTCAATCAGATCATGCCGAAGCGACTTCGCCGCCGTGCCGCGACGGTCGCATCATAACACCCTGATGATCACCGCCAGCACCGCGGCCGCCGCTGCCATGCCGCCGAGAATCCAGGCGGTGATGATCAACGCCTGTTTCGGCACCTCGTTGATCGACTGCACGCGAATGGCCTTGTAGACGATCGACACGCCCAGGCACAGCGGGATCAGAAGCAGGATCCAATAGTCCCACACCGGCAGCGGCGTGATGAACGGGCGATACGTCGTCGATGTCGACGACGATTGCGCGAGCAGCGAGACGAACGCGAGCGTGCTGATCATCGTCCCTCCTGCGCGCGGGCGGCGCGGTGGGCGGCGTCGATCACCGCGAGCAAGTTCAGCAAGCCCGCGACGGCCGTGTACAGCGTGCCGATTTCATACAGTCGCGCGTGACTGGTCGGCACACCGTTGCTTGCCGCCGAAAGTGATGCGCCCGATGCGATCAGGCAAATCGGGCCGGACAGAATCTGGCAGACGTACCACGGCTTGTTGACCATTTCCGCGAAAAACCCGCGGCCGGTGAGCGACCACGGCGCGAGATCGTACTGCCGGTTGTTCGAGGTGCTTTCGATTCGCCGGCCGAACGCATCGATCTTCACGCGCTGGCCCGCCTTGTCATATCCGGGCACGTCGACGACGCGAATGCCCGCCAGCAATATTCCGCCCAGGAACATGGCGATGATCGTCGCGCCGACGATCACGCCGCGCGCGAAGTCGCCGATGAGGAAATATCCCGCCCCCGGAAGCAACCATCCCGCGATGGCCGCCAGCGCCGGCGACACGTTTCGCTTGCGTCGGGAAGAACTGTTGCTCATGAGCGGCGAGAGTGTAAGGGCGGAATGACGAATGACCAAACCACAATGACCAATCAATGTTCGAGCACGAAATGACGAATGACCAATAACAATTCCGTCATTTCATAGACGCCAGCGTTGCTTCGAGATTTCGCACTCCCGCCGATGCGCCCAATGCCGTGCAGCAATCGGCCCCGACTCGATTTGCCAGGCGTCCGGATTCTTCGAGCTTCATCCCCTTTCGCAAGCCGCAAAGTAATCCTGCGAACCACGCGTCGCCGGCGCCGGTGGTGTCGATCACCTTCAACTTGAACACTGGAACCACGTAGCCTTTCTGGCCGTCGTCGAGATAGCAACCTTCGGCGTCGAGCTTAATGCCGATGATCGCATTCTCGCGCATGTGTTGTCGGAAACTCGCGACCATCCGTGCCGGCTTGGTCTCACCCGAGAGCGCCGTCGCTTCCGATCGGCTCGGCGCGAACAGATCGACATGCGGCAAGATCGTATCGAGCAGATTCCGATCCGCCGGCGGATACGACGTGTCCAGTGCGATCTTCGTTCCCGGCGAGCTCGAGCGAAACTCCGCCAGCAGCTCCGGCAAATCTTTCGTCAGGTTCGGCAGCAGTCCGAAGTATCCGATCTGCAACCACGCCGCGCGACGGAACAGATCGAACTGCGAGCGAAAGACTTTCGCGTCGACGAGATCCGTCACGCCCGGCGTGTGGAAGAAACATCGCTCGCCGTTGCCCTGCACGGCCACGATCGTCGCGCTGGTTTGCGCTCGCGCGTCGCTGGTCACGCCGTTTGCGTTCACGCCCGCTTCGCGCAGGCGTTCGACGATCGTCCGGCCGAGCGAGTCGTCGCCGACCAATCCGGCCGATGCGACGCTCATCCCGAACTTCGCCATCGCGATCGCGACATTGCACGCATTGCCGCCGCTGGTCAGCGTGATCGAGTTGAGACGAGTGAGCCCGCCCGGCGCGAGCAATGTCGAGCATTCCATCGGCTGCGCAACCAGATCCGCCACCAACAACCCAAAGACCGCCGCGTCCATAGTGCGGATACTACCCGCATCTGCTTCCTACTCCCTCTCCCGGCACGCCGGGAGTGGGCAGCCTGCGGTGCGCCGGTCGAACCGGGGTGAGGGCGACTTACACGCGAACGGCCATTGCGCTGCTGAACTGAAAATCGCGGAGCGATCATCCTGCTAATTTAGGTCGATCGCTCCCGCCCCGTTCGCTAGAATAGCGGTATGAGCACGGTCGAACTCAGGCGGGAAGCCAAGTCCATGATTGACGGCATGTCGGCGAAGGACCTGCAGCTTGTGAGACAGTTTCTTTCCTTCGTCGCGAGTCGTGACAGCAATTCCGCGACGCGCGAGCTGCTGGCAATCCCGGGCTTCGAGAAATCGTTCGTGCGAGGTGTGAAAGACATCAAGTCCAACCGCGTAAAACCGTGGCGACAGGTGCGGAAGGACGTTTAAGCTTCTCCTGTCAGGCGAGGCTCAGCGGTTTTACGAACGCTGCGAGAAATCGGACGCCAAAAAGCTTGCCCGCTGCTTCGCTGCGCTTGAGCAAGATCCGCGTTCTGGTAACAATATCAAAGCGCTCAAAGGAAAATTGACAGGCGCCTACCGCTACCGCGTTGGCGCTCTTCGAGTTGTTTACTCGATCAGCGACCCACAGGTGACGGTGTTCGTCATCACGATCGCAAATCGAAAAGATGTGTACGAATAGGCTGGGTCGCGAGTCACTTCGCTGCAGACTTCAAGAAGTGTCGCGTGATCAATCGATTGTAGATTTCCCCGTAGTTTTTAGCGCGTCGCAGTTCGTGCTCGTCGCTGGCATCGGTTACACCAGTGAATCCTTTCGTTCCGTACTTTTCGGCGAGATCCTGATCAGCGTTCGAATCGAGCCCCGGCACGAAGGTGCCAATATCATTCATGATGAGGTAACGGAAATCGCCTCGCGCGATCGCGCTGGCTGCGTCATGACAAGGGTCGGCGAGTCTAAGCGAACTGGTGGAGGCTGATCTTTTGGTTGCCAGGCACGAGGGGAGCGCGAGGATCAGTATGACGAGCAACAATCGAGCTTGCATCGTTTCGCTTTCCGCGGCGTGAAGATCACACCGGCAAATCCGATTCATTCTGCTTCCCCGCCGATGCATCCGGCGCGCCGCCGGTGATTTCTACTGAGCTGTTGTCGTCCAGATTCAGCGTGGTGATTTCGCCGTCGTCTTTTTTGATCGTCAGGCGGTCGAGCCAGAGCTTGTCGCACTTTGAGTGCGCGAACCAACTGCCGGTTTGTTGTTGGCCGAATTCGGTGACCGTGCCGCGGGTTTCGTTGTTGAGGGAATAATCGCGGCCGGCGATCTGCTGGATCACTCGGACCTGCACGCCGGGCTTGAGCTGGTTGCGAATCGCGTTGTCCATGGACGCGGAAGTATAACCGCAGATGGACGCAGGTGAACGCGGATCGAGAAACAGGGAAATGGATGATCCACGAATGAGCACGAATGGTCACGAATGAAATGCAATTTCTGATTCGTGTTCATTCGTGAGCATTCGTGGACCACTGCATTTTCAATCCGCGTTCATCCGCGTGCATCTGCGGTTCCAATTTCTCTTCGCACGCGCGTCAGTTCTTCCCACAGCTTGTCGGCGGCCTCGGGGACGACGCGGACGTCGCCGACCACGGTCATAAAATTCACATCGCCGGCCCAGCGGGGGACGACGTGCTGGTGGACGTGGCCGGGCAGGCCGGCGCCGGCGCATCTGCCCAAGTTGATGCCGATGTTGAAGCCTTGAGGCGAGATTGCTCGCTTCAACAGCGTGATGGCTGCGACCGTTTGCCGCTGAATGTCGAGCAGCTCGGGTTCGGTCAGCTCTTCCATGTCGGCCTTGTGCGATTTTGGGGAGATCAGCAGGTGGCCGTTGGTGTAGGGGAAGAGGTTGATGACGACGACGCTGTGCTCGGTCGTCCACAGAACGAGCCGCGCGCGGCGCTCGTCTTCGCTGGTGGCGCGGGCGGCGGCGCACAGGAAGCATTCTTCGGCGGATTCGGGATTGGAGAGCCCGCGGATGTATTGCATCCGCCAAGGCGCCTGCAAATGCGACGACATGGCGGCAAGCTAACGCTCAACCGGCGCGGCTGCAAACGGGGAGAATCGACGGACGATCGTCAGACCGATCAGCGATCCGACCATCGCACCGCCAGCGTCGGCGAGCCAGTCGTGAAGGTCGCATGTTCGGCCGACGAATGGTTGCGTCCATTCGTCCAACGCGCCGTAAATCAGACAGATCGCTAACGCGATTGCGAAGGGTCGCAGCATCTCGCGGGCCCCTCGACCGGTTCGACTGGGCTCACCGCGGGCAACTCCTCCCCGAATGCGAGCCGGGGAGTAACTCGTTCGACCGTTGATCGCGATGGTCAGAAGGATCGCGAGGATCGCGAAGCCGGCGAAATGCTCGATCTTGTCGTTCACCGGCACCGGCGGCACGTGACGCGGCGGCAAGTGCGTCGCAATGAACAGAGCGAGCCAATAGATTGCGACCACGATCCAGATCAATCGACGACGCGCGAAACTCACGTGTGCACGCGCGTCTGGCGGAGCCGGCGCGTTTCCGTCGCCGACGGCGGTGGAAGCTCAATGGGCGGCACATTCCCGGCGGCGAGCTTGGAGAGATCGAGATCGTTGGGGTTGATCTCGATTTCGACTTTGGGAGCGGGCGCGGGCGCCGAAACCGGCTCTGGCTTTGTCGGCGGCGCGGTCGATCGTGTTGCTGTCGGTGCTCGCGCGGATGCGGGAATTGGTGCAGGAGTCGACGCGGACACCGGAGATCGCGCCGGTGGTGATGCGGACGGTGTCACCGCTACTGGTTCCTCCGCTCGCGGCGTCGCAGATGCAGCGACGCTCGGTTTTGGAACAGGAATTGGAGTTTCGACGACGCTCGGTTTTCGCGTCTCGGATGCAGCGATCGGTTGGGGCGCTTCAATCTTTGATACTGGGCGCGGTTCGATCTGCGACGCCGCAAGCGGCGGTGGACTCGCAACCGTTACCGGCTCGCTCATCTTCATCACTTCGACTGCGAGAGATCGATAATCGGACGCGCCGTTGCTTGTCGGTCCGTATGCAAAGATTGTCTGACCAAAGCTCGGGCTCTCCGCGAGTTTGATGTTTCGCCGGATGCGCGTCTCGAAGATCTGCGCGTTCGACCAGGGCTGGTTCTTGCCCGCGGCCTCGGTGATGAAATTCTTCAGCTCGTTCACCACTTCCATGCTCAGCTTTGTCTGGGCGTCGAACATCGTCAGGACAATCCCGCTGACCTTCAGCCTCGAATTGATCCGCTGGCTGACGAGCTGCACGGTCTCCAGCAGTTTTGCCACGCCTTGGAGCGCGAGGAAGTGCGGCTGCATGGGGATGATGACCTCGTCCGCGGCACACAGCGCGTTGATGGTGAGCAGCCCGAGCGATGGCGGGCAGTCGAGCAGGACGTAGTCGAACTCTTCGCTCGCGTTGGCGGCGTCCATGCGCTGCTTCAGCAGCGTCTCGCGGCCAATGACCGTCACCAGCTCGATCTCCGCGGCGGCCAAGTCGATGGATGACGGCACGACCGCGACGTTTGGCATTGAGGCTTTGTGGACGGATTCGAGAAAGCTGCGGTCTTCAATCAGCACGTCGTACAGCGAGACGAGTTCTTCGGAAGGCTCGAACCCGTAATTGATGGTGAGGTGGGCCTGCGGATCCAGATCGATCAGGCAGACGCGTTGCCCCGCCTCGGCCAGCGCCGCGCCGAGATTGACGGTGGTGGTGGTCTTGCCCACGCCCCCTTTTTGATTCATCAGTGCGATGGTTCGCATCAGTGTCGGACCTCCGTGTCTCCGTGCGAAGGAAAGTGTCACTGAAACGGGATGGAAAACAAGAGAGGGTAGAGGTCAGAGGTTAGAGGTTAGGTAAGACTGTCACGCGCGATGTCTTCTCTTTCCTACCCTCTAACCTCTACCCTCTGACCTCTCCAAATAAAAAGAAACCTTCCGCCGTGGCAGGGAAGGTTTCTTCTTTTGTTTCGCGGCCTTAGTTGGAGCCAGGCCGAAAACGATTAAGTGACTGTGTGTGACCGAGACTCGACACCGGACATTTAGAGCCACGCGACTCCGGCGTCATGCGAAGAGAAGTTACTTGCCTTTCTTCTTCGTCGTCTTCTTGGTCGTCTTCTTGGTGGCTGCTTTCTTCTTGGCCATGGCGTTGTTACCTCCTTTCAATGGATCATCGTAAGGGCGCGGAAAAATGTCGTCAATGATTTTTCGCGCGCGCGACATGGAAAATTTCTTCCGCCGCAAGCCGCTCGCCGCATGTCGCGCGCCGAAGAAGATCCCGGCGACGCGCGATCGGCGACCGTCAACTCGCGACGCGCGACGGCCAACTCGCAACTCGCAACGCGCACCGCGCGAACGTACGATGTGCTCACCATGACTCGTCCACTCGTCCTGATCGTGCGCGATGGCTGGGGGAAAAATCCCTTCCCCGAATGGAACAAAGCCAACGCCGTTTACCTCGCTAAACATCCGGTGCAGGACCGGCTGCTCGCCGAGTATCCGAACGCGCTGATCGCGACCAGCGGCTTCGACGTCGGCCTGCCCGAAGGAACGATGGGCAACAGCGAAGTCGGCCATCAAAACATCGGCGCGGGACGAGTGGTTGATCAGGAGTCTGTCGCGATCACCAAAGCGATCCGCACGGGTGCGTTTTTTGACAACGCCGCGCTGAACGAATCGGTCACAAACGCCCTGACAAATGGGACGAATCTGCATCTCTTAGGAATCGCCTCCGACGCGGGCGTCCATGGTCTGCTCGAGCACTTGTTCGGCTGCCTGGAACTCTGTCGCCGGCGCGGGTTGGTGGGCGATCGCGTGTTCGTTCACGCGTTCACGGATGGTCGCGACACGTCGCCGAATTCGGGGCTGGGATATGTGCGGCGCATCGAAGAGAAAATGCGCGAGATCGGGGTCGGACAGATCGCCACCGTCATCGGCCGATACTGGGCGATGGACCGCGACAATCGCTGGCCGCGCGTCGAGCGCGCGTATCGCGCGATCGCGTTTGGCGACGGCGCGAAATTTCCATCCGCCGAAGATGCGATCGCGACTTACTACGCGATACCTTCCGCGCCGAACATGAACGGCGACGAGTTCATCACGCCGTCGGTCGTCACGCGCCCGGACGGCGTCACGCCGCGCGCGACGGTGAAAAATAATGACTCGATAATTTTTTATAACTATCGAGGCGATCGCCCGCGCGAACTGACCAAAGCGTTCGTCATGACCGACTTCATCGGTTTCGATCGCGGCGAAAAACCCGACGTTCACTTCACGACGATGACCGCGTACGAGCAAGGTCTGCCTGTTCACGTCGCCTATCCGAAGCCGCCGAAGATGGTGAACATCCTCGGCGATTTTCTTTCGACGAATGGAATGAAACAGTTCCGCTGCGCCGAGACGGAAAAATATCCGCACGTCACGTTCTTCTTCAACGACTACCGCGAGCCGCCCTTCGAAGGTGAAGATCGCTTCATGTGCGCGTCCCCGAAGGTGAGCACGTACGACCAGATGCCCGAGATGAGCGCGTACGGAATTTGCGATGAGACGATCAAGCGGATCGACAGCGATACGTACAATCTGCTGGTCGTCAACTTCGCCAACTGCGAC
>JACMJD010000292.1 GCA_014380825.1 Phycisphaerae bacterium
GGGCTGCGTCCTGGGCCCGGGGCCCCACGCCCGTGATACGTGAAAGTTCTCATTTTTTCTCCGTGATCAGTTGCCCCAGCTTCGCGCTCAGTTCGCGCTGGTTCTCGCTGACTTCGTTGATCTGATCGAGATAGTTCCCCAGCCGCGACATCAGGTCGGCACGCTTCTCTTCATCTGACACCACGCGGGCTATGAAATGCTCGCTCTCGGTTTTTCCCGGGCCGGTCACGTCGTTCGCATCGTCGGCCTCCACCCACCATTCAATCGTCTGGCCTTCAGTCGGCAGCGGCGAGAGCGCGTCGATTTTCAGCGGGTAATAACCGCGGAACGATTTGGCGCGCGGCGGAAGGTCCAGCTCGATCCGTTTCGGCTCCGCCGACGAGCCGGCCACCTTGTATCGGATCGACAACCTCGCCAGTCCGTAATCGTCGGCGGCATCCATCGCGACGACGATCTGGGCGCGCTTCGTCACCAGATCTTCGCGACGGTTCGGCGAAGTCATCCGCAAGCTCGGCGGCTGATCCGACACGATCTCCACGCGATAGACGGCCGAATCTTTGCTGGTGATCCCCTGCGTGTCGGTGAGATGAATGCTCAACCCCGTCGCGCCTTTGAGCAGTTGCACTTCGCTCGGCCCGAGATGCCGCGGATTGTTCGGATCCACCGGCAGCGGCGCATCTTTTTCCGCGCCGTGCAGACGCACGCGATTGCCCGCGCGATCCAGATCCTTGTTCGATGTCACGTCGATCGCCAGCTTGCTGCCGGCCAGGATCGACAGATCGCCCGGCGCGCGATCGACTTCACCGAGGCCCGTGTATTTTGGATAAATCTGCTTGCACCGAAGCATCGTCACCGCCGGTCGCTCGGCCACGTCGACGCGACAAATCGCGCTGCGACCATCGTTCAACTGCACGACGTATTCGAATGGACGCTGCGCGTTCTGGATGGTGAGGACGAATTCGTTGCTGCTTCCGGCGTCACGCGAAATCAGATAACTTTGCGTGCGCTGATCGGGGCTGCGCACTTCGACCGTTCCATTTTCCGGGATCACGCCTTCGGCGCGGGCGCGGATTGTCACCACGTCGCCGCGCGCGATGAGCTGGCGCGGATCGCTCACGGTGACGCGCGTCTTGCGCGGCACTTCGATGCCCGGCACCAGGAACGCGCGCTTCAGCAGATCGATCCCATCATTGCCGGCGCGAACCATTCCGGTTGAAGCGACGATCACGATCAGCGTCGCCAGCATCACCATCCGTCGCACGGGCTTGGCCGTCACGACGACCGAGAAATCGAACGGCTCGGCGACGGCTTCCGTTTCCTTCACCAGCGCCCGCACCATTCCCACCGACGCCCCGGCCGGCAGCGCGTTTGGCCGCATCAACTGCACCGACGCGATCAACCGGCTTCGCAACGCCGGCAGCGCCCGCTCCACCCACAGCGCCACTTCATCATCATCCGGCGACCAGATCAGCGGGATCAGGATGTGCCGAACGATGACGTACGTCAGCGCCAGCATCGTGAGCCCCAGCGCGCCGGCGCGCATCCATCGTGGCAGATCGAGTTGCCAGTCGATCATCATCTCCACACCAATCGCGCCGACCAGCAGCGCCACCGCGGCCGCGAGTCCCACGCCAATGCGAAACGACACGTGCTTTCGGCGCGTGTTGGAGATCTTGGAATGGAGGATTGAACTGGACATCTTTTCCTGTCCCCTCGCCCCGTACGCGGGGAGAGGGTTAGGGTGAGTGGGCTTCGCGATAGCGAAGCGGTCTTCGCAATTCGAAGACCCCTCACCCCTGCCCTCTCCCCGAGTACGGGGCGAGGGGGTCGTTCACTTCAACTGCATCGCCTTCCGCAATAACCACTCACTTGTCACCACGACGATCAGCGTGATGAAACACAATGGCGAGCTCCACACTTCGACATCCAACGTCGATTTCACCGTTTCGGTCTTGCGACGGATCACGTCCGGCAGTTTGAACAGATCTTCTTCGCGGAAGAACTGCCCGCCGCTGACGGTGGCGATCTGTCTCAACTGCGGCTCGTTCATCGCGGTGTCGCCGAGCTCGAGCTGGGCGTCGGCGATGGTGATCGGCAGCGTGATTTTCTCATCGCGCTCCAGCGCGAATTGATATTCGCCCGGGTCGCGCGCGGTGAACTCGGCCCTATACATGCCGGGTTGATCGGGCAACGGTTTGAGCGCAACCGGCTGCCGCGTCGCGCTCGGTTGCGTCGTCGCCGCGTAAAAGCCGCGCACGTTCGCCTCGGCCAGCGGTTCGTAGCCTTCGGTGAACAGGCGCGCGAAGATCGTCACCTTCTCGCCCAGCGAATAGTTCCGCTTGTCGGCCGTCAGTTGGATGCGCTTGGATTCGCCGAGCAGATGCGGCAAAGACAATCGCTGCACGATCTGCCCCCATAGCGCCGCGTGAAATTTATCGCCCACATTTCGGCGCCAGCGCCAGGTGTTGTCGGTTCCGGCATAACAAACCTGCCCCGCGCCATATTGCTGAATCGCCAGCACGGGTCGCTTACCGAACCGCGAGCCGCGCGTCGGATCGGCATCGACCAATAGCACTTCAGCGGCTGGCTTCGCGCGGGCGACGTTGGCATCCCAGTAGATCGGCGGCAGTTTCGACCAGATCGCGGTGCTGTCGGCCTCGGTGTCCGCCAGCCGCATCATCATGCTGCGCTGCCCGGCGGGCGTGAGCTCGACGCGGATCGGCTTTTCACTCGATGCTTCGCGCGCGGCGCGATCGTCGCTCGCCAATTCAACGGGCAACAATTTCTCCAGCGCGGTGCCGCGATACGCGCCGGGCGAATAACTCTTCCCGGCGATCATCAACATCCCGCCGCCGAGCTTCGAGACGAATTCGTTCATCGCCTCGAGCTGCCCGGCCGACAGGTTGCGTGGATCGACGTCGCCCAGGATGATCAGGTCGAACTCGTACAGCTCCTTCTTGTCGGTCGGCACGCGCGCCAGGTACGGCGAATCTTTGTAGTTCGCGATGCTCGGATCGCCTTCCATCAGCACGCACTTGAGCTTGATCCGCCGATCTCGCATCAAGAGCGCCTGGATGTATTTGAATTCCCAGCGCGGCGACTGCTCGATCAGCAGCACTTTGATCTTCGCATCGACGACACGAATCGGCTGCGTCTGGCTGTTGTTGTCCTTCACGACTTCATCCGTCACCGGATCGATGGAAGCGGACAGCTTGAAATCGCCCGCTTTTTTCGGTGTGAAATTGACGGAGACGAGCTGCTCGCCGCCGCTGAAGGTGATGGGTTCTTCGGCGACTTTCTCGTCGCCTTGCTTCAGCACGATCTTGGCGGATTGACCTTCGAGGCCGCTCGATCGCACGCGCACGGCCTTGGGAACCTGATCGTCCTGGAACGCCA